>CAZAWG010000073.1:0-7090 GCA_964488785.1 uncultured Oscillospiraceae bacterium
TATACATTGTGTATCGCCGCAGTATGGAGGAGCTTCCTGCCCGTAAGGAAGAGGTCGAGCACGCCGAAGAAGAGGGGATCGTGTTCAAGACCCTGACCAACCCGACCGAGATCCACAGCGATGAAAACGGAAATGTGAACGGCATGACCTGTGTGGAAATGACCTTAGGCGAGCCGGATGCCTCCGGTCGCCGTCGTCCGGTCGAAAAGCCGGACAGCGCGTTCACCTTGGAGGTGGACTGTGTGATCATGGCTCTTGGTACAGCACCCAATCCGCTCATCAAGTCTACCACCGAAGGACTTGCAACTCAGTCCTGGGGCGGTATCATTTCCGATGAGACCGGACTTACCTCTCGCGAAGGCGTGTATGCCGGCGGCGATGCCGTCACCGGAGCCGCCACTGTTATTCTGGCGATGGGGGCCGGAAAAACGGCGGCTGAAGCGATGGATGAATATCTGAAAAATAAATAAGAAGCGTTTCGAGCGATACAGCTCCGCTTCCGGACCTGTCTTTAGGATAAAGGTCGGGAAGCGGGGCTTTTTGTTTGAAAGAAAATCAAGGTAGTGACCAAAATGCGCATATTCTTGCGCATTTGCGGTAAGTTCACGGCGGCTATTGCAAACAAAATGTGCAAATGCTATAATAAAATCAGAAAAGTGGAGGAGAAGTGCAATTACTTTTCAAAATCAAAATTTCGAAGCAAAGGAGACTTACGAATGAACAACTCAAAACGGATACTCATCGGGTTGCTGCTTGGCGCGACGTTTGCACTATCGGCTTCTGCGTTCTCCAAAACGAACGTATATACGCCTGGTCAGTTCACCGATGTGCCGGAAAGCGAATGGTATGCGTCCGAGGTCGCAAGCACCTATGAATTAGGACTCATGAATGGCACCGGAGGAGGGCTTTTCGAGCCGGACGGAAATGTCACGGTCGCAGAAGCCATCACCATGGCTTCCCGTGCCGCCTCGATCCATGCCGGGGAGACGATACCGGACGCTGAGGGCGAATGGTATCAGAAGTATGTGAACTATGCTACCGGAAAGGGCTTTGTTGTGGACGGTCAGTTTGACAATTACGATCGTCCTGCGAAGCGCTACGAGGTCGCAAGCCTGTTTGAGAACGCCATGCCGGATGGGTATTTCACGGCTCAAAATGAGGTGTCTGCCATTCCGGACGTTTCGGAAACGCTTGCTTACAGCGATGAGCTGCTGACCCTGTATAAGGCCGGTGTGGTCATGGGAAGCGATTCCTATGGTAACTTCTTCCCGGAAAACAACATCACCCGTGCCGAAGCAGCCGCCATCATCAACCGCGTGGCACTGCCGGAAAACAGACTTTCGAAAACGCTCGATAAGGTGTCGGCAGATGATGCCTACCTGCTTGTGACCGGACGCGATGCCTCCATGGGCAATGCCATTTCCGGTGTGAAGTCGGGTTGGCTGTATGACGGACGCGGCGGCGCTCCCAAAACCGCCCTGGTCACCACCTACACCTCGCTTGCCGATATCAGCGAAGAAGCCGGAACGGCCTTCATCCGCGAATTCAACAAGACTACGACCGGAAAGTTAAACCTGCGCACCTCGGTCACACTTGGCACAAGCAGCTATGAGGGCGCTTTCATCGAATATCAAAACGAAAAAGGCGAAAGCGTTTACCGTCTGAAGGTGGTAGACGGCGCATGGCAGGTGTTGAATGCCGATGGCAGCTACACCAAGCTGATGGAGCTGGGTAAAGAGCGTTCGTTCTACTTCAACGTGACGCTTGACCTCGACAACGCGCGTGCGCAAACCATCATCAACGGCGAAAGCTGTGGAACGTATCCGCTTTCCGTGTCGGGAAATGCGGTCAATGTGATCAATTTCCGCTTTGCAACGGATGAAAAGGGAACGGCAACGCTTATCCCCGGCTTTATCAAGATCACCGTCAACTATGGTATCTACGAAAACTTTGATGTCTTGGACAAGCAGCGCGGTGCTATGCCGGACGGCTGGACGATCCTTGGTGAAGCTTCCGTAGAAAATACATTACTCCATCTGGAACAAAACAGCTCACTGCAAGCCTCCTGCGACCCGGTCAGCGGCAGGATCATTGCCGAATTCATCGTGCTCCAGCCGAATGGCGAAGCCTTTGAATATAAGGTCAAAAGCGGCGAAAAGGTCATTGCTACCGTTTCAGCCGATGAAAAGAGCTACTATGTCAACGGACAGAAGGTCTATGAGGAATATGTCCATAACCTCTGGTATCGTTTCCGCTTAGAATTGGATACCGAAACGCAGAAGATCCTTGTCAAGCTCAATGGACGTAAGGTAGGCGAGGTCAATTTTGCCGAAAGCACGACCTCGGTGGACAACATTGTGCTGTCTAACCTTTCGCAGTCCCGCATTTCGGCGGATACCTTCAAGCTGTACCGCTATGTCGAGCATGACGACTATGTTCCGGAACCGGTCGTTCCGGCAGGCGAGGATAAATATACCGTTGGTATGAACGCCTGCTCGCTGTGGGTCAATGAGCTGCATACCGGCTGGAGCACCATCTCGGCACATGACGATCTTACCCCGGTGTTAGGCTACTACGACGAGGGCAACCCGGAAACGGCCGACTGGGAGATCAAATATCTGGTGGAGCATGGTATCGATTTCCAGGCGTTCTGTATCTATTTTGGTATAAGCGACGGTGCTGTCAACATCGATAATGAGCGCACACACCTGTATAACGGCTTCATGAACGCCAAATATTCGGATATGTCTAAATTTGCCGTTCTCTGGGAAGCCGGAAATGGCAATTCTCCGTCTAACTTTGAAGCGTTCAAGAACAGCTATGCACCGTATTTGATCGAAAACTTCTTCAAGGATGACCGCTATATGCTCATCGATAACCGCCCGGTTCTGTGTGTGTTCGGCTGGAACGACATGGCCAAGCGTGCCGGCGGCGAAGGCACTGTCAAGCAGATGTTTGACTATCTCGAGGAGGAGGTCAGAAAGCTCGGCTATGATGGTATGATCTATCTTGCCTGCGGTTCCGCCAATGGCACGATGCAGGCGATGGGCTTTGACGGCAGCTATGCCTACAACTGGGGCAAGGAAGGGTATTCGCTCGACTACAATAAGAAGTCCATCACAAGCAGCGCCTCCTTCAAGGGGATACATACCGTTCCGACGATCTCTGTAGGCTTCAATAACATCGGCTGGAATGGCATTGAGGCACGCTTGCCGATGATGTCGTATGCCGATTATGCCGCCGCCCAGAAATGGGTCAAGGAGGACTATCTCCCGGCTCATGAGACTGAGGATTGGCAGAAGAACTTCGTCATGCTCTCGACCTGGAACGAATACGGCGAGGGAACCTATCTGATGCCGACCACAGGCGAGGAGGGCTTTGGCTATCTGGATGCCTTGCGCGAAGCATATACCGATGAAAAGGCAAGTGATAAGGTCAACACCGTCCCGACCGAAGCACAAAAGACGCGTATCAACCGGATGTATCCGCAATATCGCCATCTGCTCCGCCGCGACGGTATCGAGAACGAAACAGTAAATGAAGCCGAGCTTGAGGTCGTGGCTGTAGCAGACTTTACAAAGGGCGATGGTGTTTCAAAAGCCAACATCGAAAGCCTTGAATTTGGTTCGGAGGGCGCGAAAGGCGTTTCGGGCGGAGATGCGATCCTCTCCAAGGCCATTTCCTGCGACCTGACCTTGGATAAAGTCTCTGCTATCCGTGTGACCACCCAGGCCGCCAAGGGCGAAAAGCTCCAGCTGTTCTTTGTGACGGATGACAACCCGAATCCCTCGGAAGCACGCTCCTTTATCTGGTCGTCTTCCTCGGACGAAATGACGGAATATGTCATCCAGACCTCCACCAACGCCAACTGGCGCGGCTCGATCGCCAAATTCCGCTTTGACCCGGTGGATGGAGCCGGCAAGACGTTTACTGTCAAATCCATCGAATTGCTTGCCGATACCAAGGCTTCTCCTAAGGAAATGCTTATTGATGGGATAGAAGCAGTCAACTTCTTCTCGCCGCAGACCTCTGAAAAGGGCGATATGCTTGTTGCCTTTGACCCGCGCGAAGCTGTCGATCTGCGCCTTAATACCTTCCACCTTTGGGATAAGGACAACGGCGTGCTGACCGTTTACACCAAAAAGCACACCCATGTGTACACCGTTGGCAGCGACACCTATATGCTTGACGGCAAGACTAAGAGCTTAGGCTACAGCCTGCCCGGCATCGATGGACTGCCGTATCTGCCCATTGAGAAATTCTGCGAAGAGGTTGGTTATTCCTTCACGCTTAGCGATAAGAACGTGATCGAAATCGAAACCGATAACAAGTGGTACTTTGACAAGATCGCCGAACGCAAGGTGGGCGAATGGATGTTTGACTTGGTCGGTGACCCGGATGAGGGCTGGGGCTCGAACAATATGAGCCTTGGGCCTGGTGAAGGCTATCTGTCATTAGTTTCGGCAACCGAAACTGACCCCAGAATGTTCTCTGCACTTGTCACCATGCCGGCGGAAAAGTATACAAAGCTTACCTATCGTGTTCGCTATGACTATGACAAGCAGACCCGTCCCGGCGAGACTGAAAACCTGACCATGTATTTCATCACCAACACAGATTCCAACTGGAACGAAAAGAAAACCTTGAAGATCCCGCTTCCCGGCAAGAGCAGTGACGGCGAATGGCTCGAATTCTCCATCGATACCTCCACAAACATTCTGTGGGCAGATACGATCACCCAGCTTCGTTTCGACCCGTTCAACGCGCTTGGAACCATGGATATCGACTATATCCGTTTTGTAGAGGATGAAAACTATGTGGATCCGGCGGAAGCACCGTTTACCCTTGTCAACGCAGATGCGGAAAGTGAACGTGTGACCTTCAGTGATACGCACGGCACCATGAAGATCGTGGATGACCCGGATCGTGCCGGAAACCACTGCTATCTCGTTACCTGTGGGGATGTCCAGATCTGGTTATATTCCAGACAGGGCTGTACCTTCAAGCCGGGTGCCTCCTACAAGGTGAGCATGGAGGTTCGTCTGTATGGCCACGGAACCAACACAGCGCTTGCTCCGGATTTCAAGGCGCACTTCTTGCCCAATATACAGTACGTTGACCCGGTGAGCGGCAAAAATGACCATGTGATCAAGGATTTCCCCATCAAGGCCGGTGATGGATGGACCAAGGTTGAATTTGAATTCACCGTTCCAAAAGAGAGCCAGAACAGAGTCGCCGATATGTTCACCTTCTACACCAACCCGGTCGAGGATATTGGCGTGGGCTACTACTTTGATAACATCGAGGTCGAGGAAACACTTCCCATCGAATAAAAAGACGTATCAAACCGGATTAAACTTTAGCCGTCCATGCATGAAAATGTATGGGCGGCTTTTGAATAAAAAGAAAGCGGAGAAACCGGTTTTGGTTCCTCCGCTTTTTCTTTATGTGGCTTGAGCATCGTTGGTTGCCGGTGGACGATAACGCTCATTCCGGCAGCCGCCGTTTTTTTCACACGCGCCGCATTCCAAGCATTCGTACATGGTTTTCCCGTCTCTTGTAAATCGGTTCACAAGGACGTTGGCGCCAATGACATGGCAGTAACGCTCTATATTTTCCCGGCAGGAAGCCGGCTCTCTTTTCGCTTCCACAGTATATCCCCCTTTTTTGGTGTATAAGGAGTATATGCACCGGAAAGGGAAAATATGTATACGGCTTTAAATTTCCACCGTGACCGAGAGGGGATAGTGGTCGGACAGATAGATATCTCCCTGCTTGTCCTTGTGGACGGTCAGGGTATCCTTGACGGCCTTTTTGTTGGAGAAGATATAATCGATCTTATATCCGGTATATGTGCCGTAGCCGTGAAAGGTCGTCTCCTTGATGGGAGCGGTCAGGTCATGCACACCCTTGACGCCCACGATCTCGCGAATTGCCGAATCCTTAGGACGGGCATTGAAATCGCCGGTCAGAACGAACGGATACTTGTTATCCGAAAGAAGCTTGCTCATCAAAAGCGAAGCGCCGCAGACCTGAGCATGAACGCCCACATGATCCAAATGCGTATTGGCAAAGGTGAACACCTTTCCATCGGCACGGGACACAAGAGAAGCCTGTACCGAGATGCGCGGACAGGCGCTCTGGTCTACGACATAGCGCGAACCCGGCACATCCGGCGTATCCGACAACCAGAATTGGTCGAATTTCACCAGGTCGTATTTATCCTTGCGATAGGCAATCGAAACGCTTTCGCCGGTATAATCCGGGTTTCTGCCCATACCAAGCACCACATAATCCGGCAGATTTTCGCACAGCCACTCGCGCACGTGCGGCAAAACCTCCTGGAAGCCGACTACATCCGGCTTTTCGCGGTCTAAAAATTCCTTGATAAACGCTTTGCGTCCATCGAAGCAGTTTGCACCATCGTCTTTGTTGTCAAAACGAATGTTGAAGGTCATAACCTTTACTTGCATGAATATTTCCTCTTTTCTAATAAATGATAGCTTTTCAAGATATCCACAGCCGGAGCCGGGATACGTCCCAGATAGTCGGAACCAACCTTGAGCAGGTAATTGATGCCCATGGAATTGATATGCTCCTTGAGAGCCTTTACCTGTTCGGCACTTTTCCGGTTTTCATCGTAGGTCTTGTAGCCCCAGGTATCGTTTATGGTCGCGCAGTCTCATACAGAAAGCCGATCTTATCGGAATGCGAAAAAAATGCGCCATCATATCAAAGCCGACTACCTTAAACCTCTCTTTTCCCTCTGCAATTGCCGTTGTTTGTTCAACTTTTTTATCCTTTTATGTTGTTCGGCTTCCAGCCGTCAAGGCCTGCTTTTTGCATGGCACCCATGATGCGGTGCTTCAAGCCCTTGTTTTCGCGATCCATGGTCGCAAGCATCTTTTTGTACCGCTCACGGTCAGAGGTTTTGTCCATGGGACAGGGGCTGACCGATACCGGCAGATCGGAATGATTGATAAAATACCGGATATCCTTTTCCGGCGCATACACTAACGGACGGATCATGGTGAGCTGCTTGCGGTCCAGAAAGGTGACCGGCGAAAAACAGGCGATACGCCCCTCATTG
>CAZAWG010000074.1:0-7069 GCA_964488785.1 uncultured Oscillospiraceae bacterium
ACAGTATAGCATAGCTTTCAGAATTTGTCAAGGGTGGGCGTACTTACACCAAAAAGTCCTTAGCTTTGGATACAAACTGCGTGCGCGCACTGTCACGTTCAGCGAAAATAGTGCAACCGGCCGCTTTTTGGTGACCACCGCCGCCAAAGAGAGCGCACAGTGCCGACACATCGGTGTCCACATTGGAGCGCACCGAGAATTTGTAGCCGCTCGTTCCATCCGGCATACGCTTTTCGCGCATAAGCACGCCGATCTGAACGCCCTCGACCATGCGGGCAAGCTGAGACACTGTTTCCGTGTCCTCCTCCGTCGCGCCAATGGCTTCCAAATCGGAAAGGTCGATGGTCACGAGCGCAAGACGATCCTCATAAAGCAATTCTAAACCAGAAAGCGCCAAACGCTCGACGGCTAACTGAGAGGGCGTTTTGACATCGAACAGACGGCGATTGATCTCCTCGGCGTCAATACCGATGCTGAAAAGCTTGGCGGCGATATCGTGGCTCTGCTCGGTGGTGTTGCCGTATTTGAAGCAGCCGGTGTCGGAGGCGATCGAAGCGTAAAGAGCCTCGCACAAGGGCTTATCGAAAATGTCGCTTCGCCCGGTGATCATGGTATACATGGAGAACAGCGAAAACAGAATTTCCCCGGCGGCTGCCGCTGTGGGGTCTACATACTTTTGGGTAGCGGTCAAGGTGTTGACCCGGTGGTGATCGATGGCGAAAGCGATCTCGTGCGGTGCAAAAGCGGCACGGTCGATCAGCTCGTCCGATGCCACATCCACGCTGAGAATACACTCGCAGGAAAAGCCGCTTGCCCTCAGCTCTTCTGCGCCGGCAAGATAGGTCACCCTCTCGTTTTTCAGAAAAGCGAGTCTACGCGGAAGGGTACACGGAGCAAGCACCGCACACGTTTTTCCGAGCTTTTGCAAGAAAAGCGCAAGTGCCGTTCCGGAGCCGACAGCATCGCCATCCGGCTTGTCATGGATAAGTATCAAAAAGGAGGCATGGTCGTTTATGACCTGCAAAATATCGTTTAAGCGTGCGTAATCCATCATTCTTCGATCATTTCCTTAAACGAGTGTATAAAGCGATCGGCATGGGCAAGAATGTCGTCAAGCGTTGCCTTCTGGATGCTCCCATCATCCATGGCGACCGTATAGAAGCCGGCGGATTTTGCCATGCGCACGGTGAAATACGTCTCTTCAAACACGACTGTGTTTTCCTTTGTACCGCCTAATGCCGCCATGGCCGTTTCATATATTTTGGGACTATCGAATTTCTCCACATGGACCTCCTCGGAGGTGACGGTGTAGTCGAACAGGTCGTATATACCCTTGATCTTCAAATACGGCTCAAATAATTCGCGGGGTGTGGCGGTAGCCAAAGCCGACTTATAGCCGTGGTCGCGCAGATAGGTGAGATATTCCTTGACTCCCGGCTTTAGCTCGATAGCGCCGGCGTGAAAGATCTTGGTCATGCGCTCCATGGTCTTGGAAGACACATAGTTTTGGTCACATTTGTCGCTGTCGGGCAGCATCTTGATGACATCCTGATAGGGGTATTGGATGTACAGCGCACGCTGCTCGGCGGTAAAGGTATGTCCAAGGCATTCTTCCATGGCGTCCACCTGTAGATTTCTCCAGGTGGGCATGGAATCAATGAGTGTGCCGTCAAGATCGAAAATGGCGTGTTGGATAAGCATAACTAAAGCTCCTTCGTTATTTTTTGTTGATCTTAAAATATTTTTTGAATCGGTAATCGTATAAAATGCGTATGCGCCCCATGAGCTTTTCAAAGCACCAGAAAAACAGATTGGAGGACAGAAGCAGCAAAACGTACATATATAGCGGCTCGCCCTGAATGCCAAAGACGCTCTTGAATATCAAATACAGCGCGATGGTCGCAGCGTTGTACCAGAAAAAGATCAGCGCATAATATATGCCCTTTTTCCGGATATGCTTTTGCAAAAAGGCTCTCAAGAGCGGATAATAGCCGAAGAACGCCGCAAAATACAGCGAACACGAGCGAAGCGGCATGAACAGAAATGACAAGAGCGCGCTGCACAGATAGATCATGAAAACGTGTGCGGTATCCAATTCCGTAAGTGCAAGGTGCAAAACCACGGATGCGATAGCAACACATACTAAATCCACCATATCAAAGACACAGCCGATCAGTACAAGCACCGTAACAAGAGCCGCCAAAACAGCCGAAAAGGCAGTCTGACGAATGGTTTGTCGAAGCTTCATAGGCATTCCTTTCTGTTTATATCCCGGTGGATACGCTATGCCTTCATATAGTTGACCAGCGCAGCGATGGAAGCGCGGTCGGAAAAATCGCCATCGGCATCGCACAGCTTCACAAGCAGCTTTTCCATTTCGGTCGGATTTTCCTTGCCGCTCATCAGCTTTTTGAGTGTCCTTATGGCGGTGCGATGAACGAGCGTCAATTCCTCCATTTTCATTTTTCCAAGATAATGGAACAGCCGTACATTTTCCGGAAGTCCGCTTTTGAAATTACGCTCAAGCACCATTTTGTCGTAGTATTCGTGGCAATCCGGCGGCGTAAGCCCGGTGGAAAAGACGGCGATACGCTTATCGGCAAGGCGTTCAAGGTTCTTAGTGATAAGCCCTATGCCGTTTATCGTTTCGCCATACAGTCCCCCGCCGTAGACCAGCCCCTCATAGGAAAGCAGATCTTCGACTGTGACTGCGTGCGCTTCCTTGATATCAGCATCCAATGCTTCGGCGATCCATTCAGCATATTGTCGGGTGGAGCCATATTTCGAGCGATACATAACAAGCGTGTTCATGTTTATCCTCCCTGTCGCTATAATGCATTAGTATATCAAATATGTGTACGAAAAGCAAGAGATATTTTGTGTCTTTTTAAAGAGTGATATGAAATGCTCACAGGACTGCATTTGTATCAAAATGATGAAGTCTGCTTGTTTTATGCTTCGAAATAAGCTTTGTTGTTCATATAACGCTATTTTTATGTGAATGACTAAATAACAAAGACGAATCACGCAGAAAACGCAGCATCGAATCGATAATTCTCGACATAATAATGTAGAGAGATTCAATAGAAAGATAGGAAAACACAGCAAAAATATATGTATAATTCCAAACCGGTCATTTTTGGCGAAAAAACATTGAAAATGTGAAATAAGCGTGATATAATGCCGTTGAGCTCAAAAAAGAACAAGGAAAGAACGGAGATATACTTATGAATGAGAACAAGGGACGAATCGTATTGGCGATCGCAGATACAGCTTTTTGTGATGAGCTGAAGGCGCAATTAGTAGATGCCGGTCATGAGGTAGTCTATGCCTGTGGCAATGGCAATGAAGCAGCGGAAGCGATCCTTTCGTTACAGCCGGATGCGGTGATCGTGGATCTGATCTTACCGGGAATGGACGGCGTGGGCGTGCTTGAAGCAGCGAAGGCTTCCGGAACGCACACGCCGGTACGATTAGTCACGGCCTCTATGGCAAGCTTTGCCATGCTAAGAGATGCCATGGAAGCCGGAGCAGAATACTGTTTTCTGCGTCCGTGTGAATTCGAGCCGATCCTGCAAAAGCTGCAAAACGCACTCATACGCCGTTTGTGTCACAATTCCTATGATCCGGTGATGTATGATCTTGAAACGCAGGTGACGGAGATCCTGCATCAGGTGGGCATTCCCGCACACATCAAGGGCTATCAGTATCTGCGGCAAGCGATCCTACTTGCCATAGAGGATACCGGACATTTGGGAGCGGTGACCAAAACCCTGTACCCGGCGATTGCGCATACCTTTGGCACGACCTCTTCCCGTGTGGAGCGTGCGATTCGCCATGCTATCGAAGTGGCATGGGACAGAGGAGATATCGATGTGATCCAGTCCTATTTCGGCTATACCATCCAAAGCTCACGCGGAAAACCAACGAACAGCGAATTTATTGCCATGATCGCCGATCGTCTGCGCCTGCGGATGCGCTATGCCGGATAAGAAATAAAAACAAAATAGTAGAAACGACTTGCAATTTGGCTGAAAGTGGTGTACAATAGAGCTACCTTATAGTATATGTTAAAGGAGAAAGATCGTCACATGAAAGAGAGATTTGGCACGTCTGACTGGAAAGCCTATATTCCTGAGCCGGTATGCGAACAGCACCCTGAATACAATACCTTTTACTTAAAAGCCTGGGAGCTTGCCTTTGATCACATCAAGAGCATTCCGGGTATGCCACAGGATCCATATATGGATGAAGCCTTTTGCGCCACACAGGTCTGGATCTGGGATACCTGCTTTATGTCGTTATTCTGCAAATACGCCCCGGATGTGTTCCCGGGTGTGCAGACCTTTCGCAATTTTTATGAAACACTGTACGATGGGAAGCATCTGCCCACCATCCTGTCGCCGGAAAACGAGCCGGATTGGACGGGGGCTGTGCCGGGCACACCGTATGAGATCAAGGTGCATATTGCGGACAATCCGCCGCTTTTCGCCTGGGCAGAGTATGAAAACGTACTCATGACCGGCGATGTCAAGCATATCCGTGAGCTTTTATGTGAAAAAAAGTATTTGCAGAAGCATTATGCATGGTTGGAGGACCTAAAGGAATCGATCACACCGGAGGGCGTGTTCATTCCGACCTGTTGGAGGAGCGAGCCCTGCGGCTACCATTGGGAGGGCGGTCGAAGCGGCATGGATAATACGCCGCGCGGACGCACCGGCGAACACGCCGAGGGCGAACGTCCCAACAATCCGCGTATGCTGTGGCTGGATGCCATCTGTGAGCAGGCGCTTGCGGCAAAATACATTGCAAAGCTGTATGAACTCATCGGCGAACAGAGCGAGAGCGAAGCGTGGCTGGAAAAATTCGAGCAAAAGAAAAAGCTGGTAAATGACCTGTACTGGGACAAGGAAGATGCCTTCTATTACGACATCGACTGCGAAACACACGGGCCGATAAAGGTAAAGTCTATCGCATCGTATTGGGCCATGACCTCCGGCATTGCTTCCCCGGGGCAGGCAGAAGCCCTTGTTGCAGAGCTTAAAAACGAAGAAACCTTTGGTGGTTTTGTACCGTTCGTGTCGCTTGCACGAAACGATAACGATTATCGTCCGGGCGGACAATACTGGCGCGGTTCGGTTTGGCTGCCGACAGCGTATGCCGCGCTCAAGGGACTTATCGGCTATGGCTATTATGATGTGGCACAGACCACCGGTGAAAGACTGCTTTCGCATATGTATCACACCTATACCGATTTCGAGCCGCATACCATCTGGGAATGCTATGCGCCGGAGGCGTATAAGCCGGGCACCATTGAGCGCGTGGACAGCGAAAAGCTGGTGCGCAAGGATTTCTGTGGCTGGTCGGCATTAGGACCGATCGCGGTATACATCGAAGCTGTACTCGGCTTCCACACCATAAATGCTATCGAACGAGTGGTCAAATGGGAAAAGCCGACTGCTCTTTCCGGCAAGGTCGGCATTCGGAAGCTGCGCTTCGGCTCGGTAGTGACCGATATTGTTGCGGAAGGCAATAGCTGCCGGGTACAGTCGAACGAGCCATATACGCTTGAGATCTGCGGAAAAGCGTATGCGGTCGGCGTTGGTGAAACGGTTATTGCTTTGTGAATATAAAAAAAGCTCTCGAAAACAGCTTCATTGCTATTTTCGAGAGCTTTTGTGTTTGCGGCATATTGGAAAGACCGTCCCTGCTGCGTAGCAGGGGGCGACAAAAGAAGCTTTTTGATTTGTCCATGCTGTTTTTTGTTCGGTTTGCTTGACGGGTAGCACATTTATTCTACTACAGCCCCATAAAGGGAGAGCCGCCACGGTTTTGTGTCGGCTCTCCCTGTTTGTGCAAGTCTGTTTGACCAAGCTTATACGATCTCATCGATCCTTTTGAGAATCTCTTCCGCGAGCTTTTCATAGCCCTCTTTGGTGAAATGAACTCCGTCCTGCGACAGCTTATCCTGATTTTCCTCTGCCACTTTAAACAGATCGATCACAGGAAGCTTATATTTTTCCGCAAGCGCAAGCACCTTTTCATTGCGCACCTTAACGACCTTTTCCACCTCATTCGGTCGGTTTATAAAGGTTGAGAGTAAAAGCGCGATTTTGGTTTCGGGAAATTCTTCGATGAGGAACTGCACCATTTTTTCATAATGCTCATAATACGCTTCACCATCCAGATGACCGCCATGCAGCCCGTTATTAAACAGAACGAGCTTCCGGCTTCTCTGTTGGTTTGCAAACAAAGAGATCGTCTCAAAAAAATAGGGATTATCGATCGCCTTCGAGGTTCCCAAGCCGTCAAAATAATACTTTCCGCCGGACAGTCTTGTCGCTTCCCCACGCGTACCGCAGGAAATGGAATCCCCGATATAGAGTACCCGGCCAATATCATCCTTATTCGCGTGTTCGATCCAGGTATTATCCCATTCATAGGTTTCAAGATTTTCCGCCTGATTTTCAAGCTCATAGGTGAATCTGCTCATGTGTATTCTCCCCTTTTCGTGGCTTCTTCAGAGAACATCATTCTCTCTTTTTCGCACTTACGCTAACTTTTCTTCCAAACGCTTACGGATAGAAGCAATGAAATCGGAGGTATTGACGGTGGTGGTGGTAATGCCCTCGGCAAGTCCGGCAAGGTCCTTGGTCATAATACCGGCATTTAAGGTATCGATGCAGGCTTCCTCCAGCTTATCGGCAAAGGCAGACAGCTCGGTCAAGCCATCCAATTCGCCGCGCTTACGCAGAGCGCCCGTCCAGGCATAGATGGTCGCCATGGGGTTGGTGGAGGTATCCTCGCCGGCTAAATACTTGTAATAATGGCGGGTAACGGTGCCGTGTGCGGCCTCGTATTCATACTTGCCGTCCGGGCTGACCAGCACGCTGGTCATCATAGCAAGCGAACCGAAGGCAGTCGAGACCATATCGCTCATGACGTCGCCATCGTAGTTCTTGCACGCCCAGATATAGCCGCCCTCGCTGCGAATGACACGCGCGACAGCATCGTCGATGAGGGTATAGAAATAGGTAATGCCTGACTTTTCAAAGGCTTCCTTATACTC
>CAZAWG010000075.1:0-7061 GCA_964488785.1 uncultured Oscillospiraceae bacterium
GTAACAAGATCCACCTTCGGGTCATTCAGAACGGCTTCCAGAGAATCATACGCAAAGATACCGCGTTCTCTGGCAAGGGCATTCTTTTCTTCCTTAATATCGTAAACACCGGCCAACTCCACCACATCGCTCTTCAAGGCGTGCTGTGTATGCCAGGTACCCATTCCACCGTAACCGATGACAACTAAATTCTTTTTCATAGTGCTGTGTCCTTTCCGGCGCTAATTGCGCCCTCATGGAAAGCATAGCTTTCCTCATATATAAGTATAACCGCTTTCCGGCACAATGTCAAGCATTTTAGCAGAAAAAGCGGCTTTTTCACAAATATATGTTTTTTTATTCACAGCTATTCTCCGGTAAAAAAAGAAAAATCCGCCGGGAGGGGTGCTTCTATCGTCAAGCGTTTGCCGGTTTGAGGATGATCAAACGAAACGGAGTTGCAATGCAGACGTGTACGTTCACCGGGAATTTCCGTTCCATACAGGAAATCGCCATACAGCGGACAGCCGATATAGGCAAGGTGCAGGCGTATTTGATGGGTTCGTCCGGTAAGAGGAACTGCTTCGACCAGCGACAGACCGTTCTTTTCGGAAAGTACACGATACTGTGTTTGCGATGGTTTTCCGCAAGGGGCAACGCGCCGCGCAAGGATACTGTCGAGGGAGCGGTCGATAGGGGCATCGATGAGTCCTTCGCGCACAGACGGTGCGCCGACACACAGAGCATAGTAGGTTTTCTGCGGCTGAAGTGAAGGAAATTTTGCGGCAAAGAGGGCGTTTTTGGCAATAATAGCAACGCCGGTGGTATCGGCATCCAGACGCGTGAGCAAGCGGAAGGTAAAGGGGTATGTGCGGTAATAATAGAGGACGGCATTCGCTAACGTGCCGGAGGCATGGGTCAGCGTAGGATGAGAAGCCATACCGGACGGCTTATTCACGGCTAAGATATCCTCGTCCTCATAGAGGACGGAAAGGGGGATATTTTCAGCCAAGACAGTCGAGGAGCCTGAATCCGGAAAGTCGAAGCACAGCACATCCCCGGCGCGCAGGGCATAGTCGGTATGCACACCCATTCCGGACACGGTGATGGAGCCGTTGTATTTGGCATTTTTAAGGCTTCTTGCGGACAGTCCCAAAACGCTTCTTGCATAATCGCGCACGCAAAGACCGGCGTGGTTCGGCTGGATGTGATACTCTTTCTTCATGGTGTCTCCTATGTAAAAACGAGTGTGCCGAAGCACACTCGTTGATTGCATTAGTCGCTGATATACGGAATGAGAGCGATATGTCTTGCACGCTTGATAGCGATGGTCAACTCTCTCTGATGCTTTGCGCAGGTACCAGTGATTCTTCTGGGAAGGATCTTGCTTCTTTCAGAAACGTACTTGCGAAGCTTGATAGCATCCTTATAATCGATCATTTCGGTCTTTTCTGCGCAGAAATTGCAGACCTTCTTGCGCTTCTTACCCGGGCGGAACGGCTTCTGTGCCGGAGCGGTCTGAGCCGCTGCGGGAGCCTGCTCTACCACTGCTTCCTTATTGGCGTCCATACGAATAACCTCCTTAAATTATTTGGTCTTCAGTCTTTTCCCTTAGAACGGGAGATCGTCCTCGGCGGCTAACTCCTCAAAGCTTGCCTCGCTTACGCGCGGCGGCTCCTGAGACGGCGCTGCGATGGGCGAACCGCCATAATACGTTCCCTCCTGGCGCTCACGCGATGCGCTTGCGCTTTCCACGAAGGACACGTTATCCGCGACCACCTCGGTCACATAACGCTTTGAACCGTCATTTGCGGTATACGATCTGGACTGAAGCTGCCCCTCAACAAGGATACTTTTTCCCTTATTGAAGTAGCGAGCGACAAATTCCGCAGATTTACGCCAGCACACGATATTGATAAAATCGGCCTTGACTTCATCTGTTTCCTTTGCGTATCTGCGCCCCACGGCAATCGTGAACGATGTTACGGGAATACCGCTGGTCGTTGTTTTTAATTCGGGATCAGCCGTCAGACGACCGATCAAAATGACCTTGTTAAAATTTGCCATGCTGCACAAACCTCCTGGAAGCTCGGAAATTACTTATCGAGCTTTACAATGATGGAACGGAGAATACCGTCTGTGATGTTGAACACACGGTCGAGCTCCGCCGGTACGGCTGCCGGAGCGGTGAACGAAACGACGTAATAGAAGCCGTCGGTATAATCCTCGATCGGGTATGCAAGTCTTCTCTTGCCCCACTCATCGATCTTGTCCACTGCGCCGCCTTCCGTTGTAATGATACCCGTGAACTTTTCAAGAAGACCCTTAGCATTCTCCTCGGTAAATTCGGGGTTTACAACGAAAACGGTTTCGTACTTAGACATAAGTTCCATTTTCTGCACCTCCTTCTGGACATATGACCCTGAAATTTCCTCAGGGTAAGGAGGAAAAGTAATCATTCGTATGAATACCCTTCCACAATTGAAAAGTATACAACATTTTAAGCAAAAAGTCAAGGGCTTTTTAGAAAGTGTGTTCGAATTTACAGTTTGGAAACTTTTACGTTTTGCTCACGTTCTTCACGCATAGGCTCTTGACAATTGGCATTCTTTATGGTATACTATTTGCAAATACAAATGTGCGTATCCGGCACAAATCAATATGCTACGCAAAGGAGTTACGACCATGAAAAAGATACTTTTAACGGCCTGTGCGGCCATCAGCGCAGTTTTGCTTTTAGCCTCCTGCGGTTCCGAGCAATGCAATATGTGTGAAAAGAGCTGCTCAAGCAAGCATTCCTACAAGGATGGAGAGATCGTTCTCTGCTCGTCCTGCTACAAAAAGTGCTTTGACGACAAGACAAAGGTCGATGCAGACAAGTTTTTTGAGACGGACGCGGTAGAGGCAGAGGTTGCCGACTAGTCGTTTATTCTAAAAACGGGACGCTCACAGCGTCCCGTTTTTTCTTTATCTGCATTTATTTATGTTTTTTCAAAAGAGCCTTGACATCGGTTGCAGCCAATATCCCACACACCACGACCACAGCCGCACAAGCAAGTGTTGCCGGGGCGAGCACGGTATGGTCGCCAAGGAGTACGGTGAACACAATCGCCCAGGCGGTATAGGTGATATTGAGTGCCATGGCCTTCGCTGCGCCAAGGCGGGCGATGGTCTTATAATAAAACAGATACGACACGGTAGCACACAGTGCTGCGCAAGCAACAAGGGAAAGAAGCGGAACAGGGTGATCAACGAGCAGCGAGCGTGTAAAATCCCAGCCGCCAAGAAGCGGAAGAATTACAAACCCATAGATGAGCGCAGAGGTCGTTTGTCGAACGGCAAGTGCATATTCGTTTTTGATCTCCGGCGAACGCAAGCATTTTGCAAGGATGACCGCCTCGATGCCCCAGCCGAACGCGCACATACAGGTGCCAAGCAGTCCCAACCAGAAGCTTTCGATCTGAACTGTCGGCGAATAGCTGATCCCATACACGCCAAGGAGCGTAAAAATCAGAAATATCCACTGATACCATTTCACTTTTTCTTTTAAGAACACATAGGCAAGCACGGTTCCGATCGCCGGATAGATGGCGCTGGCCACCGCGCCGATGGAGGCACCCATATATTTGACCGCCAGCACATAGCCCGTCATACCGACCGGTCCACCGATGGCAGAGGACAGGATAAGCCACTTAAAATCCGGCATTTTCGTGATACGGGCAAGGCTTTTCAGGTTTCCGCGAAGGGCATTATATACAAACATAAACAACGCCGAAAATGCATCGTGCAGAAACGTACCGACGAAGGGAGCCAAAAGCAGAGCTTCTTCCGTTTCGATCATGGGGCTTAGGGCAAAGACCATACCCAGGAGAACGGTTTCAAGTGCCCAGGTGATCCCGGCAAAAATTCCTGTAAGCATAGCGCGTCCCTACCGAACAAGGTCTAAAAGCTCGGACAGCTCGGACACGACCTGATCGGCGACCAGGGCCATACGCTCTCTGGATTTTTCGGTTTTGGCGAGAATGACCGCCGGCATTCCGGCATTCCGGGCAAACGTCACATCGGTCATGGTATCCCCGACCATACAGGCATTTTTCGGTAATATACCATATTTTTGACAGAAATCGAGGGCGCAGAACGGGTCCGGCTTAGTGGGAGAATGACCGTCATCGGTATATATTTCATCGAACAGAGACTCAATCTCCAGCGCTTTTAAGCATTTCCGGGTGATGTACTCATTATCGGTCGTGACCACGGCAAGCCGGATACCACGCTTCTTCAGCTCGGCAAGCACACGTGCAAGACAAGCCGAAGTGGGCTTGACCGTGCCGGAATCCGCATTTTTCTCATAGAAATCGATAACCGTCTTTACGACCTTATCGACATCGGCTGTACAGCCATATTTCTGTAAAACGCCATGCACCAACTCGCCCATCTGGCGATAGGTGCCTTTGCACAAAACGCCATCGATATCGGTAACGCCACCATGAACGCCGAAGGTTTCGAGAATTTCATCGAGGGGGACATGGGTACAATGGAAGTGCGCAAGGACTTCTTCTAAGGCTTTGACCGAGACAGAAACCCAAAAGGCATCGAAATCGATAAGGGTTCCGTCTTTATCGAAGAGAATAGCGGATGGGGTCATGATCATGATTCCTTTCACGAGGACAGTTCAAAAGCACTCCGGAGGAAGTGCTTTATGGGTCTTAGCAAAAAAAGCACTTTCGAAAAGTGCTTTTTTCTGGTGCACCTTCAGGGACTCGAACCCCGGACCAACCGGTTATGAGCCGGTAGCTCTGACCAACTGAGCTAAAGGTGCATATATTCATTCAACAACAGGGGTATTATACCACATTTTTCTGAGTTTGTCAATGGAAAATAAGCAAAAAAACAGTCAAAGCAACAAAAAAATCGAACAAGCCAGGGTGGAGCCATACGGCTCCTGCCCCGGTTTTATGATCGTTTAGCCTGCGGCATCCATGCTGCTTTCATCGTCCGGCACATAGCGCAGCTCGATATCCGCGCCCACCTTTTGCAGCTTTCCAACGATATCCTCATAGCCACGCTGGATATGATGGATATGATCGATCTCGGTCACGCCATGTGCCATAAGGCCGGCGATAATAAAGGCAGCGCCTGCACGCAGATCGCACGCAGAAATGGGTGCGCCATGCAGATACGGTACGCCGGTAAAGACGGCATACTGCGAATCGCTCTTGATCTTTGCGCCCATGCGGATAAGCTCATCCACATATTTAAAGCGGTTATCCCACACGCCCTCGCGGATACTGCTATCGCCTTCGGCAATGCACATAAGCACGCCCATCTGGGGATTCATATCGGTCGGGAAGCCGGGGTATGGCGCGGTCTTGACATAGGTGCCCTTTAAGGAACAGCCCTCGCCCGACACGCGCACGGAATCATCGAACTCTTCCACCAAAACGCCCATTTCCAGTAGCTTTGCTGTCACGGTGTCCAAGTGCTTTGGGATGACATTGGTGATGGTGAGGTCGCCCTGGGTCGCAGCGGCGGCGATCATATAGGTTCCGGCTTCGATCATATCCGGTATGATATCGTAATGCACGCCATGGAGCTTATCCACGCCACGAATTTTTATGACCTCCGTACCGGCACCGGAAATATCCGCGCCGCAGGAATTCAAAAAATTGGCAAGATCGACCACATGAGGCTCACGAGCCGCGTTATCGATAACGGTAGTGCCTTTGGCACGGCAGGCGGCGAGCATGATATTGATAGTCGCACCCACCGACACAACGTCCAAATACACCGAATCACCATACAAGGCACCATCCTCTGTGGTGATATCCACATATCCCCCGCGCGACACCGACTCCACACGGGCGCCAAGCGCCTTAAAGCCCTTGATATGCTGGTCGATAGGACGGATGCCGATATCACAGCCGCCGGGATAGGCGGCTTTTGCCTTTCCGAAGCGGCCAAGCTCTGCGCCCAAAATATAATAGGAGGCACGGAACTTTTTGACCAGGTCATACGGAGCGGTGCAGGGTTTTATATGGGTGGTATCGATCTCATAGGTGGTTTTATCGATACGGCGGATATGTGCGCCGATCGCAGTAAGTATTTCAAACGCATCGGCTATATCACTGATCATAGGGATATTACCGAGCGTACATTTATCTTCGGCAAGGATTGTGCCGAACACGATGGCAACAGCGGCATTTTTCATACCGCTGACCTCGATAGTGCCATGTAATGGTTTATTGCCGGTAATGACAATTTTATCCATTCAAAGCCCATTCCTTTCAAGCATTCTTTGAGAAAACGGAGCCTTCCGTTTCCGGCGGCCGCGCCGCACAAGCTCTATGACCTCATCGACCAAGGGCGACTTGTCATAGTTCTTTTGCAGGAAGGAAGCTTTCTCCTTCTGCAAAACTCAGGTAACACCTCAATGGCACTCTTAAAAGAAAAGAAGTACACCTTACTTTGCTTTTTACGCCATTTTCCTTTTCTATTATAGCATAGAACGCCACAAAAAAACAGTGTCCTACGGCAAAATTAACCATATATTCACACATTTATTTTTTGAGTGCGTCCATATATTGTGTTCTTTCCACCGAGCTATGGTCAAGATATACGATCTCCCAACGTGGGATAAGATAGTATATGCCATTCCCCAACGATCGGTTCTCATAGACGATATTCTGTGAAAGGATACGGCTGACCTCGGATAGATTGATGCTATAAAGAGCATTAACGCCATCGATAAGCTTCTCTCCATAGGAGCGCACAAAGGAGGCGAGCACGCGCGAACCGGTTGCATATTCCACGCCGTTATCCGTCAAAAACAGATTGAAATACATATCGCTTATACGATGGTCGCCATAGACATTTTGTGAAACGCAGACGAGTACACCGTTTTCATTTCGTATCACGCCGCGCACCGAATAGGCTCCTCCGGCGCTTTTAGAGGCGGACAAGGCCTCCAAAAAAGCACTTAGCCCACGCTTTTCGGAACGGGTCAAGGTCACGTCCTTCGACGCAAAGGCATCCCCCGCCCCATCCGGCATTAGCTCCTTTTGGAACCCGGTACGCACATATTC
>CAZAWG010000076.1:0-6977 GCA_964488785.1 uncultured Oscillospiraceae bacterium
ATACTCGCGCTATAAGCTTTCAAAAGCCAAATAATTTGATAACTCGCGAAATAGTTTTGCAAAATTCAAAAATATGGTATAATGTGGCGAAGCGCCACTGCAATACTCGCGCTAAATGTTTGCAAAAGCAAAATGTTTTATAACTCGCGAAATAGTCTTGCAAAATTCTAAAATTATGGTATAATATAATCGTATCATTTTGCTTGAGGAGGATATACTCATGAAAAAATACAGCATTCACGATGTAAAGGACACTTGCGGCACTGCGATTGAAAAAGGAAAAGCTCTTATCGCGACCGCCAAGGATACAAGTATCCACCCGAACGTAGGCTTTTCTATGGAGGTCAACCGCAAAAAAACACGGAAGAAGCTCTTTGACGTGGATTTTCACTTTGACAAAGAGTTTTCCGTGTTCGATCTGATCTTAAATATTCTTATGGTCGTAGCGATCTTAGGTACGATCTCGACCGCATTAGACATTCTGTTCGACACTTCTTCCAAGGCGGAGAAGGACGAATAGCTTCAAGAAGCATGAAAGGCTTAGCTCAGCTGTTCAGATAATACAGCATTTCGATTACTTCCGAACGGGAGAAAAAGACAAGCCCCTCCCGTTCTAATTCCGTTTTGTCTGCTTCAGAAAGCATATCCAATATCGGAGCGGTCTGCTGATACACGCTTGTTCCGGATGCATCGTATACGATAAGCTTTGTCCCATCGTAAAAGAGCGTGTACTTATCTGAATCGGGAATGGCGGTCGGAATGCTCACAGGAGCTTGTACGGCTTCTGCAAGGAACATCTCCGTCTGTAAAGCTTCCGGTGTGTTATCCATCGATGATTCACACAATATACCGCCGAAAAGACCGACCGCTGCAAGACCTGCGGCGATGAGAAGGCGGGGGGAAAGCGGTGCTTTTTGCATATGGCGTATTCTCCTTTCTGTTTTGGTGCGTACGATGGATAGGTTAGACTAAAAGCGGAAATTTATGCATACCACACAGGTATATATATAATTTTGGAGGTCACATGAACAATAACGAGCGCAGACCAGCGCGAAACGAAAAGCAAAGGGTATCCGTCAATACTACGGCCAATTTGAAAAAAGCCGGTGTAAAGAAGGCTATCCGCACAAGCGGCAAGGCAACAGGCTTTGTTTTGAACAAGTCGTTTCAATGGATATTAAATATCTTTCTGACACTTCTTTTGATCTTAACCATATCCGGCATTGCCATTGTTGCGGCCTTTTTTGGATATGTCAATACATATCTGATCGAACGCGATTTCGATATCGAGGACTTAAAGACCAATCTGAATCAGACGACCAAGATCTACTATACCGATGCTTCCGGCAACGATGTTGAAATGGTGGATCAGCGTATTTATGGTACAGAGAACCGTTCATGGGTGTCCTATGGAAAAATGCCGGAGAATCTAACGAATGCATTTGTGGCGATCGAGGATGAACGGTACTGGAAGCACAGCGGTGTGGACTGGAAGCGCACCTTTGGTGCTGTGTTGCAGTTTGTTGGCGGAAACGACAGCTATGGCGGCTCCACCATCACCCAACAGCTTATCAAGAATGTTACGCAGGAATCGGAAACGACTATCCAGCGTAAGGTCAAAGAGATCTTCCGTGCGCTGACCTTGACCAAAAAGCACAGCAAGGAAGAAGTGTTGGAGATGTATCTAAACACCATCAATCTTTCGCGCAATAATTATGGTGTGCAGGCAGCGTCCAATTACTACTTTGGCAAGGATGTCTCTCAATTGGAGCTTGTGGAATGTGCAGCTCTGGCGGCTATTCCAAAATCACCGACAAAATACGATCCGGTGCGTAATCCTGAGGAAAACAAGCGCCGCCGTAACACGGTTTTGGCAAAAATGGAGGAGCTTGGCTGGATCACGCCTGATGAATGCGAAGCAGCACAGCAGACCGAGCTTGTCATCAACATCACGGTCTTAGACGGAACGGTCACCAAATCCAATTCCTATTTCAAGGATGCACTCATTGAACAGCTCATCGCCGACCTTAAAGAGGAATATGGCTACTCGCGCGAGTATGCCTCCGGCATCATTTATTCGGGTGGTCTGAAGATTTATGCCACCATCGACCCGGAGATACAGACCATTATGGAAGAGGTGTTCAGCGACCCGTCAACTTTCCAGCGTGTTTCCGAGGGCATTCAGCCGGAATCGGCTATGGTGCTTATGGATCCCTATACCGGCGATGTGAAGGGGCTGGTGGGCGGCCGTGAAAAGACTGGAAACCGTGATCTGAACCGCGCCACACAGAGCCGCCGTCAGATTGGTTCGGCCATCAAGCCGATCACCGTCTATGCACCGGCTATGGATTTAGGGCTTATCAACTATGCCACGGTGATCGATGATACGCCGGTGGAATATATGCCGAGCAAGGGCCGCTATTGGCCGAAAAATTCGCCGAACCGCTACGATGGCCTTGTGACGGTCAACCGTGCGTTAGAGGTTTCCAAAAACACCGTTTCGGTCAAGGTCTTAGAGATGCTGACACCGGATTATTCCTATAATTTTTCGAAAAACAAATTGCATTTGGACAATCTTGTCACCAGCGACAAGGATCTTTCGCCGTTGGCTCTTGGTGGTCTGACCAATGGGTTAACGGTGATGGAAGTCACAGCAGCGTATTCCATTTTCCCAAGTGGAGGGACGTATTCGGCTCCGCGTTTGTATACTAAGGTGCTGCGCAACGATGATACCGTGCTTTTGGAACGAAATGTGGATCAAGAAGCGGTCATTTCACAGGATACCGCGCAGGTCATGACCAAAATATTGCAAAATGTCGTCACGAACGGCACAGCTTCACGTATCACGCTGGATAAAAAGGTGAATGTTGCCGGTAAGACCGGTACGACCAACGATGATAAGGATCGCTATTTTGTTGGCTATACGCCGTATTATGTGGGGGCGTGCTGGTTTGGCTACGATATCCCGAAATATTTGGGTAAATTCAGCTCGAATCCGGCTATGATCGCGTGGGAAAAGGTCATGGAGCGTGTGCATGAAAAATGCTTGAGCGACGCTTCCGCACAGGGAGAGCCTGTCAAGCAGTTCGATTTTTCCCGTCTCACACAGACGGCTGTGTGCCTGGACAGTGGATTTCTTCCCTCTGAGGAGTGTAATCATGATCTTCGTGGCTCGCGTATCACCTATGCCTGGTTCGCGAAGGAGCAGGTGCCGACCAAGACCTGTCCGACCCATATCTATGTGGACTGGGATTCCACCACAGGACAGGTCGCAACTCCCTATTGCCCTTCTCATTTCATTATGCGTGTGGCATTTATCAATGTTGAGGATCGCAACTTTGTCCAGAACATCCCCATCACGGATGCCCGGTACACAGCCCGTGCAAGTGCGCAGCCTTATTACGGTGCCACCGATTCCTTTGACCCATATTATTTCTATTCCATGCCGATCGGAATGTATCCTGGCTATACGCCGGGTATATCCCAGCCGCAAAACAGCTATTGTTCCATGCATCAATCGCACTCTGGTTCGGCAGATGGGTATATGTCGGAGTCGTCAGGGATGGATTCCGGCTTTTCGGATGGGACGGACACCGGCTTTACGGAAGGAATAGAGTCCGGCTTTTCGTCAGACATCAATGTCAATATCGAGCAGAGTCAACCGACCACGGAGGAAACCGGAAATGCTTCGACCGACCCGTCGGATTTATCGGGGACGGAAGCAACCACATAACGAGTAGATTAAAACGGTATCCTAATTGCTTAGGAAGATAAAGGAAAAGGATGGGCTATGAGGCTATCGAAAAAAAAGATATATGCTGTTTCTGTCAGTGCGGGACTGGTGTTTGGAATGCTTGGCGGCTTTGGAAGCACGGCCGCTGAGCCGTTTACCGATGTGGGAGACGATGCCTGGTATTATCCTTACATAGCGTATTTAAGCGAAAATGGCATTGTTAAGGGCATGACTGAAACCGAATTTGTGCCGCAGGGTACCTTCACGGTCGCCGAAGCGGCGGCAGTGATCACGCGCTATCTGGGGCTTGAGGAACAGGCAGCCGTTCGCAAAAATGCGATGGAAATTTTAGATGTGGCAGGTGCGGACAAGTGGTATGCCGGTTATATCCAGCTGATGTATGAGGCCGGTATCATGGATGTTACGCAGTATGGCTGCTCGGTCATGGGACGCCATATTTCCATCGATGACCCTGCAAAATTACAGACTCCTGTCAAGCGGTATGAGTTCGCCGCCTTTGTGACACGCTCCTTTGAATTGGATGGCACGGAAATACGTGCTTCTGTCGGCGAAGGTCTGGGACACGAGTTTATCTATGACGGGGCTTATGATGAAAGTCTTTTGGAGGCCTATATCCCATATATTGCGGATTATGCTTCCGTTCCGAGTGAGTATTCATATTACGTGCTGAAATCCTATTATAACGGCATATTCAATGGGGACGATTTAGGTAATTTCAACCCTTTGAAAAACCTGACCCGTGCGGAAATGGCTAAGGTCACGGCTGTCATTGTGAATCCGACCCTGCGCGAACGTATAGAGGTCACCCCCGCAGACGCGAAGGTGCCTGTTGGGGATGGGGCAGAAGCGCCGCTTCCGGAGGAATGTTTCTACACCGATGTGTCGGGAAATAGCACACTTTTGCCTGCGTATACCGATTATTGGCTGTTGCTCGAAGCCGGCGGCGTGAAAACCTTTTATGATGAAAAGGGCATACCAACGGTGTCTTATACCTGCCAAACGCCGGTATCGGGGGGCTATGACTATCGGATATACCACTTTCGGCGCGGCATAGATGGGTTTGATGTGGATATAGCCGGGGCTCAAAGTGCTTATCTTTCATACCAAAGCAGCTTTATGCCGGGTGATCGGTTGGTCATCGTGTTAGTCGATGGTGCGACCGATGAAGCTATTGATGCCATCTCTCTTACCTTGAATGGAGTAGAGAGTATGGTCATGGATGAATGTCGCTATTAGATGAAATAAGGAGAATGAAAAATGCAATTAGAAAAGATCTATTTTAACAAGGCTGTTCCCAACGCCTATCTGACAACATATGTGTCCGAATTAAAACAGACAAAGCACGATGCTATCCTGGTCATCCCCGGCGGCGGCTACGGAGAGGTTTGCTCGGATCGTGAAGGACACCCCATCGCTATGGCGTTTGCCGCGCGCGGTGTGAATGCGTTCGTGTTAGAATACACAGTCACGCCGAACGACCCCTATCTTCCGCTCACCGAAGCCTCTCTTGCCATGAAATTCATCAAGGAACACGCCGAGGAATACGCCATCGATCCGGAACACGTCTATGTGGTCGGCTTCTCTGCCGGTGGACATCTGGCGGCAACGTTGGGGACCATGTGGAACGATGCGGCTTTAGCGGAGCGCACCGGGGACCTTGCCGGGCTCAACCGTCCGGCCGGTATGCTTTTGTGCTATGCGGTGATCAACCCGGCTGGCCATTACGGCTCTTTCTCCAATTTATTGGGCGAGCATCGAGACGACCCGGCATATCTTCATGCCTTTTCTGCCGATGAACGCGTGAGCGCTGCTACCTGTCCGGCATTTTTGGTTCACACGGGAGAGGATGAGGTGGTTCCGGTCGAAAAGAATGCGTTGATCATGGCAACGGCATTGTCTACGTTCGGTATTCCCTATGAAATGCATATATATCCGAAAGGACCGCATGGCATGGCACTTGCCGACAGGAATACAAGCTGCGGAAATCCGGCATGGATCGATGCGGCATATGCACGCTGGGTGGACGATTCCATCGTCTGGATGAAGCGGCGGTAATACCGATCAGGCGGTACAGAACCGAAAAAAGATAATAAGAAAGTGCATTTGAGAAGAAACCTTCCAAAATGCACTTTCTTTTTTTGATAACAGATGGTTATGTCATCAATGCGTAAACACGTCGCGCAGGTTCTCCATGGCTTCGCTGTCGGGAACGGTAAAGGTGTTTGCTTCCCGCTGCAAAGCGCCGTATTTGTGCATTCCTAAGGTGTGATACGGAAGAAGCTCGACCTTGAGTGGGCGATAGGGCGACAAAAAACGCTTTATCGCTTGCATTTCCTCGACCGAATCGTTTACACCGCCTATGATCGGAATGCGAATATGTACCTTTGCACCGGCGGCAAAAAGCTTTTCGAGGTTAGCAAGAATATTCTGGTTGGAAACGCCGGTATATTTCTTATGCTTTTCGCTGTCCATAAGCTTGATATCGTATAAAAACAGATCGGTGTAGGGAAGGATACGCTCAAATGAGGACCAAGGGGCATTTCCGGCGGTATCTACGGCAGTATGGATACCGTTTTCGTTGCACTTTTTTAAGATCTCGCATAGGAATTCGATTTGGAGCATACATTCGCCGCCGGAAAAGGTCGCACCACCGCCGGAATTTTCAAAATAGGACTTATCCTTGAGGAGCTGCCTTAAAACCTCATCGGCGGAATATTCTTTCCCACATAGCTCCTTTGCATCGTTTAGACACAGAAATTCTGTGTCGGTGGCAGATAAACCCTTGCAGCGTCCGCACCCGGTGCATTTTTCCCGGTAAAAGAGAATTTCTGGAAAGGCACTCTGACTTTCCGGGTTATGGCACCACTTGCAGCGCAGATCACAGCCCTTGAAAAAGACAGTCGTGCGGATGCCGGGTCCATCGACAAACGAGTTGCGTTGGATATCAAACAGGATCGCGTTCATGGTAGCTACCTTCTTTGTAAGATGTTATTTCTTCACGGTTCTTTCAATGACATCATCCTGAACAGAGTCCGGCAGATTGACAAAGTAATCGGAGAAACCGGAAACGCGCACACGCAGATTTTTGTAGCTTTCGGGGTCTTTTTGGGCAGCCATCAGCTCTTCTCTTGAAACATAGGTGAGCTGAAAATGGATACCGCCGTTTTTGAAATAGGTTTCAAACAGCTCCACCGTTTTTTCAAAGCTGTCATCGTTTCGGACG
>CAZAWG010000077.1:0-6959 GCA_964488785.1 uncultured Oscillospiraceae bacterium
ATGTAGACCTTGGCGTTTTCATACACCGCACAGGTCTTATTGCGGTAGCGGCGATTGGCGGCTAAGACCTCCAACACGCTGGGAAGCGCCGTGGTACGCATAATGCTGGTATCCTCGCCTAAAGGATTGGAGATAACGACCGAATCGCGCTCCGGTGCCTCGGGTGCAAGACCGATGGCATCATAATATTTCGGGCTGATGAAGGAATAGGTCTGAATCTCATAGAAACCATGCAATGTGAGCAGGGCATTGAGGTCTACCATACTCTTCTGACGGGCATTACGACCGCCGACAATAGCTTCCGATTTGAAGTTAGTGGTGGGAATTTTGTCATAGCCGTAGATACGGATGACCTCTTCAGCGATATCGTGCATTCCTTCAAGGTCGGCGCGATAGGTCGGGGGATACAGCTTACCCTCCTCCAGACGGATATCCAGTCTTTCAAAGGTGTCAAGCATGGATTCGACCGGGACATCCGTGCCCAAAAAGGCATTGATCTTATCCGGCTCAAAGTCGATGACGGTCTGCGGAGCCTTTTCGGGGAACACATCGATAATGCCTTCGACCACTTTACCGGCACCAAGCAGCTCGATCAGCTCACAGGCGCGTTCGATGGCAGGAAGTGTATTCTCGCGATCCAATCCCTTTTCATAGCGACCGCTGGCTTCGGTGCGAAGTCCGATATCGCGTGCCGTCATGCGCACGCTCGGACCGTTGAAGTTTGCGGATTCAAACACGATGGTCTTAGTCTCCGGCACGATCTCGCTGTTTTCGCCGCCCATAACACCGGCAACGGCGACCGCCTTTTCGGCATCGGCAATAACGAGCATATTGTCTGTGAGGGTGCGCTCCACGCTGTCCAGTGTTGTGATTTTTTCACCGCAAGCGGCACGTCTGACCGTGATCTTGCCGCCCTTTAAATAGTTGTAATCAAAGGCGTGCATCGGTTGACCGTATTCAAGGCACACATAGTTTGTGATATCGACAATGTTATTGATGGGACGAACGCCGCAGGCACGCAGTCTTTCGCGCAGCCACTTGGGGGAAGGCTCGATCTTGATATCCTCTACCACACGCGCGGTATAGCGTGGGCAAAGAGCCGCATCCTTAACCTCGACCGAGAGATAATCCTGGATGGTCTTTCCGTTATAGGGTGCATCGTGTACCATGGGGGTGTGCAGCTTCAGAGGAAGTGCAAAGGAAGCCGCGCTTTCACGCGCAAGACCGATGACCGACAGGCAGTCCGGACGGTTGGAGGTGATCTCAAACTCGACCGTGATATCGTCAAGTCCCAGAACGGTCTTGATATCATCGCCCGGCTTGCAGTCCTCTTCGAGAAGGAAAATGCCATCCTCCACGGCGTAGGGGAAATCGTTGACGGTCAGTCCCAATTCGCCGAGCGAGCAGAGCATACCGTTAGAGGGCAGTCCGCGCAGCTTTCCGGCCTTGATGGTGACACCGCCCGGCAGGGTAGATTGATGAAGGGCAGCCGGCACGAGCGCTCCCGGCTTGACATTCTGTGCGCCGGTGATGATCTGCACCGGCTCCTGCTTGCCCACATCGACCATGCAGATGAGAAGATGATCGGAATCGGGGTGCTTTTCGACCGAAAGCAGCCGACCGACGACCACGTTGCTTATCTCTTTTCCAAGCTGCTCGTAGCCCTCGACCTTCGAGCCGGTCAATGTCATTTTATCGCAGTATTCCTGCGGGTCGAAGGAGTGCTCCACATAGTCCTTCAGCCAATTCATGGATAATTTCATGTTCGAAAGCCTCCTTTAAAACTGCGACAGAAAACGAACATCGTTTTCGTATAATAAGCGCATATCCGAAATGCCGTATTTAGTCATAACGATACGTTCGATACCCATACCGAACGCAAAGCCGGAATAAACGTCCGGGTCAATGCCGCTCATGCGAAGCACATTCGGATGAACCATACCGGCACCCAAGATTTCGATCCAGCCTTCGCCCTTGCACACGCTACAGCCCTTGCCGCCGCAGACAAAGCAGCTGACATCGACCTCGCAGGACGGCTCGGTGAACGGAAAATGATGCGGACGGAAGCGAATTTCGGTTTTATCGCCGAACATAGCCTTGGCAAAGGTTTCAAGAGTTCCCTTGAGGTCGGCCATGGTGATACCCTTATCGATGACCAGACCCTCGCACTGATGGAACATGGGGGAGTGGGTGGCATCCACCGCATCCGAACGGTAAACGCGACCGGGCGAGATGACACGGATGGGCGGCTTCTGGTTTTCCATGGTATGCACCTGCACGGTACTGGTTTGGGAACGAAGCAGAACCTTATCGGTGATATAGAAGGTATCCTGGACGTCGCGCGCCGGATGGAATTCCGGGGTATTGAGGGCGGTGAAGTTATAGTAGTCTGTCTCGACCTCCGGACCCTCGGCGATGGTGAAGCCCATGCCTAAGAAGATATCCTCAAGCTGTGTTTGCACCTTAGTGAGCGGATGCAGACCGCCGATCTCCAGCTTGGCGGCGGGCAGGGTCACGTCTAAGGTTTCGGCTTCGATCTTCTTCTGTGTTTCAAGCTCGGTCACATGGCGGCGTGCCGTCTCAAAGGCCTGCTCGATGGAGGAACGGATGCTGTTGCCAAGCTGTCCGATGATAGGACGCTCCTCGGCAGACAATTGTGCCATACCTTTAAGGATGGCGGCAAGCTCACTCTTTTTTCCCAGATACGCCACACGCATCTGTTCAAGCGTCTGGGCATCGGTGACCCTTTCGAGGTCGGCGAGTGCCTTTTGCTTTAACGCTTCTAATTTTTCCTTCATGGTATTCATACTCCTGTCTGATGGATTTGATAAAGGCTGCTGCAAACAGAAAAAAGCCCCGTTATTTTCCATAACGGGACGAATGTATCGCGGTACCACCCATATTCCTGAACAATTCAGGCGCTCTTCTTCGGTCACAAGAAAAAGACCGAATAGACCTTTAACGGAGTCTGCCCGTTGACGGCTTTGACCGCCACCGCTCCAAAGCGAAATGTCCGAAACGCATACAAAGATCTTTCCAGCACCGATCTCTCTCTTGTGTGTATGGAAGCCGTTCGAACGCTCTTTTTCACAGCGTTTTGCATAAGCTTTATCTTAAACACAAGTAGTATAACACACTTCCCGAAAAAAAGCAAGCGTTTTTTGAAAAAATATGGAAAAAGGGGGAGAAAGAAGCGCATAAAAGGACCGTGCGGCGAAAAGTGATCCACCGCACGGTTTTCGGTTATTCTTGGGTAAGTGTCAAACGAAGCTCTTGGCAAAGCGGAGAAAGCGCTTGCAGATCATCAAAGGCAAAAACCTTGACGTAGGCTGCCGCAGCGTCAGCCGGAAGGGAGAGACGAAGGGTTGCAATGGTGTCTGCCGCAAGGGAAGTGGTGCAGTAGCGTAGTAGCTGACCTTTGGCATCAAAGGAAGCGACAACGCCGGTGGCGGTATTTCCGGAGGCAGAACGTGTGTCGAGATTTGCCGTGATCTGGATGGTGTCCTCGTGTACGGTGGCGTTGTTATTGTAATAGGTGGTGCCATCATAACGTGAGCCGGGGAGAAGGGTCAGCTCGGTATTGCCGGATTTGGCGTACAAAGTGACATCGGTCGGATTGTACAGCCCGGCATCGTAGGTCGCGACAAGCTTCTTTCGCGCCTGGATATAGCGCACATAGTCCGCACAGGTCGGATTCCACAGATCTATGGTATTGCATAGGGCAAGGAATGCATCAAAGTCGTCTAAAGAGATCGCCTTATCAAATTCCGTGGCGTGTCCCCAGACCGAATACAAAGACAGGGTGTTCCGGTCAAGGGCTTTATATTTTTCGGCGTATTCGGTGTAAACGCCTTTTGCACTGTTCTGATAAACGGTGAAATTCCAATCGTCGGTAAAGCTGTCCGGAATATCAAAGCTGTGGGTATAGCCGGAATTGCGCACATACAGGTAGCTTGAGCGAACATGGGACAGGATCCCCTGGCGGCCATTGGTCATTCCATACGGCCAGGCAAAGCCGACGACCTCCGTGTCAAAGATGGTTTTCAGACTTGTTTTGGCACGTGCGATGTTGTCGATACAGCTTTCCTCGGACAGCTTATAGGCACCGTTTTCGTCCTTTTCGTTCATGTTGGGATGGGTGTCGGAATGGTTAGCAATCTCATGTCCGGCATAGGTCGAGCGTAAATTGGCGATTTCCTCTTCACTCATGGAGCCCCACAGACCGGGATTGACGTTGAAGGAGCCCTTGAAGCCGTATTTATTGAGCCGCCGGATCAACAGTCCGTCCCAGTATGGATTTCCGTCATCGTAGCTGAATATCAGGGCTTTTTTTGTAAAGCCGGGATAGTATTCGGTATCCAAATTTTTAACAGCTCCTTCGTCCCAGACCGGCGTAAAGGTTACAAAGGAAGAAAGTGCAACCGTGCTTCCCGGTGCATAGCTGTTTGTGCCATCTGTCCAGGCTTCAAATTTTTTGTAGGAGTGTGTAAAGGTGCTCTCCGGAAGAACGACCTTTCCGGTTTCGTCCGGCACAAGGCGCGGGAGGTGTCCGCTTCCATCGGCACAGTCAAACAGTGCGGCGGCCTTTACATCCGGGATTAGGAAAATGCGTTCAATGCAGACCTCTATGCCTGTTTCCGAGCCGGGGTCGATGCGCAGGGTGCGAAGGGTCTTATACTGTTCGCCATTCGTAAGCTCACTGTACAGCGAATAGCGCAGCTCTTGAAGCACGTTTTTGCCGGACATGGCACGCTGTACACATCTTGATGCTGAATAGCTTGCATTATCCAGTCTGGGGAAAACCTGATAGCCCAATTGGGCAGAGCCGAAGGAAGAAGTCGCCGAGCCTTGAAGGATGAGGGTGTTATATTTTCCAAAGGCATCGGAAACGTTAAGATACAGCTTGGGGTCATTGCCGGTCGAGGTGGCGCGCAGACTGCCGCCGCTGACGCTCACACTGCCTAACTGCTCGGTGGTCACGCCCTGAAGGCTGCCGTCTGTATCAAAATTCCATGCATAGCCTTCGCCCCAGACGGCATAGTAATCGGCACTTTGCGAGGCTTTGGCGGTGTAAGCAAGCACTTCGGAGGAATCCGGCGTAGCACTCCAGCCGTAAAAGATCAGACCATCCTCGCGTGTGGGCGTTTGGGCACTGTACAGACGGTCGCCGACCAGCATGGGGACGCTGATGCTTTCGGTCTGCGAGGTGTGATAGGTGATATCGACCGTCTCAGCGGATTCCCATACGGCGTAAAGGGTCGTATCCTGCTTAACGCAGTCGAGATTTGTGATAACGCTTGTTGAATCCGGCGTGGTTGTCCAACCGAGAAAACGGTTGTCTTTCTTTCGAGCCGAATAACCGGACAGGTCGAGCGAGGAGCCGATCTTGACCGAAGCAGCATCCGGAAGAGTGGCACCTGTGTCAGAGGCTGCATCGGCGAAGGTCACCGTCATATCCGGGTCCGGCAGCAGAGCGGCAAAATCCAGAGAGACAGTCACGCCGCCGTTTGTAAAGCCGTTTCCAACGCCAACAGCGATCTCACCGATATAGCCGGCGGCAAGGTCTTCATTCGAAGAAAAATCATAAATGTAGGTCACATATTTGCCGTTGTCGGCAAGAGCCATGTTTTTATTCATGCTCACCTTGCCGCTGTACAGACCGGTGAGCGTTTTGCCATCGGCATCGACCGTCTGAATGTAGGTATAGGAATTGGGCGTACCTGTCGCATTCTCGGGCATATCGTATTTGACACGCAGAACAAAATACGGATAGTCCTTTCCGGCGCGAAGGGAGCTGCCTTTCGCAAGCTGGATGATGTTGTTTACCTTGTCTGTTGTGCCGATCCAGGCATCGCCCTTAAGATAAGAGCCGGGCAGATTGGTGATCCAATAGCAGGTGCTGTTTTTTTCGCTGAAATCATACAGCACGTCCGGCACGGTGCTTGCGGCAAACACCGAAGCGGAAGCAAAGAGCAGACAGAGAAGCAGCAGAAAAACGGAGCATGAGAGTGCTTTTTTCATTTTATAACGAAACCTTCCTTTCCGTGACAGTTGAAAATAGAGTAACTGTCATTGCTCTTACTATACCATGATCCAGTCGAAAACACAATGATTTTTTTTGATGACATTCTGTATTTATTGACATTTTTTGATGTTTGTGCTATAATCGATTGTGTAAAATCACAAAGGTGGGAAAGCGCATGAAGGATGTTATGTCTGAGCTTGTCTATTTAAAATATTCCAAATACAACAGCTATATCGATTTGGAGAATAAGACGCAAGAAGAGATTCTTGCCTTTTTGGCAGAAAGTGCAGATGGCTATGAGCGCAATAGCATCGCACCCGTGCTGTTGTTTTCGGATTTCTGCTATGACCCGGGCTGTGGTGTGCTTATCAATCACATCGAACGGCAGACGGCCACGGTATACCATGAGCATGACTTTTTTGAACTCAATTTTGTGCTTCATGGAGCAGTTGCGGAATATGTCGGGCATACGCCGCAGCTGTTAAGGGAAAATGAGCTGTTATGGATACCCCCGGGCGTGTTTCATTCCTGCTATCCCTGCACAGAGGATACGGTAGCCTATAACATCATCTTTCAGGGGAAATGGATACAGAAGCAATGTGCGGCATTTCGCGAAAACGGCATCCGGCATTTTATGAATACAGGTGACGGTGAAAGCTATTGCCGAATTTCGGCAGAGGGCAATCGCTTTATCAAGGAATACATCCTGCAAATGCTCTATGTGCAAAGCGCAAGCTATGAGCGGGGGTTTCAGAACAGGATGCTCGAAAGCATCGGAGAGCTGCTTCTTTTGCAGTTGACTACCTGTAAAATGCGTTCGATACAGGAGGAAGCTTCGCAAAAGCGAAATACGGTCGATATCGCTGAAATACTTGGCTATATTTCCGATTATTTTTCAACGGTCACACTGACCCAGGCGGCAGAGCATTTTGGA
>CAZAWG010000078.1:0-6928 GCA_964488785.1 uncultured Oscillospiraceae bacterium
TCATCTCCAACCTTGTGATGGAATGCCATGCGCCGGTGAACATTTTGGGCGCAGACACCAAAAACATCGATGGTAGGGCGTTTGGGCAGATGCTGCTGCAATTGCCGGAGGATGCCTCCTCCGCTCAACGCGTCAAGCAATATTTGATCAAGCGACACATCCGCTTTGAGGAGGTGAACGCACTGTGAGTGCCTTTTTCCAAAATCTGTTCACCCCACAGAATCTTTCTTTCTTCGGGGAAGCCGTGCTTTCGACGCTGATTGTGACGGTGGTCAGCACGTTTCTTGCGTATCTGATCGGTGTGCCGCTCGGCATTGTGCTTTACGGAACCGCCAAAAACGGCATTTTCCCCAACCGATATGTCAATGGTGTTGTCGGCTTTATCGTCAATGTCATCCGTTCCATTCCGTTCATCATTCTGCTTGTTATCACCCAGCCCTTAGCGGCTGCCGTTGTTGGCTCGCGTATTGGTGACCCGGCGTTTATCTTCCATTTGGTATTGGCAGCTGCTCCGTTTGTGGCACGCATGATCGAATCGTCACTTCGCGAAGTGGATGCCGGTGTGATCGAAGCGGCGCAGGCCATGGGTTCGACCAATTTGCAGATCATGCTCAAGGTGGTCATTCCGGAAGCCAAGCCCTCGCTCATCGTAGGTGCGGCGATCGCCATCACCACCATTTTAGGCTACACGCCTATGACCTATCTCATCGGCGGCGGCGGACTCGGAAAGGTCGCTATCCAATTCGGGCTTTACCGCAACGAGCCAGACAAGATGTATATATCGTCCTTGTTACTCATCGTTCTTGTTCAGATCTTACAAGAGGTGCTAAACCACTTAGCCAAGGTCTGCGACAAGCGTATCCGCAACAAGTGACTGTATATAAATAATCCCACCATTTTTACACAAAGGAGTAAACCATCATGAAAAAGCTACTTACACTCATCGGAACCGCTGTTTTGGCTGCCGCACTTCTCGTTTCCTGCGGCGGAAAGAAGGACGACAAGACCATCACAGTCGCTGCCAGCTCCTCTCCCCATGCTGAAATCTTAGAGCAGTGCGTTGAGCCACTCAAGGCTGAAGGCTACACCCTCGAGATCAAGATCATGGACGACTATGTGATCCCCAACAATGCCACCGAAAGCGGTGATGTGGATGCCAACTACTTCCAGCATCAGCCGTATCTGGATTCCTTCAACACCGACAACGGCACACACCTTGTTTCGGTCGCCAAGATCCACTATGAGCCGTTCGGCATTTATGCCGGCACCTGCGCCTCTTTGGATGCACTTGCTGACGGTGCCAAGATCGCTGTTCCGAACGATGTGACCAACGAAGCACGCGCGCTTCTTCTCCTCCAGGACAAGGGTCTGATCACCTTAAAGGACGGTGCCGGTCTTACTGCTACCAAGGAGGACATTGTTGCAAATCCCTTGAATTTGGATATCGTTGAGATGGAAGCTGCTCTTGTTCCGACCGTGCTGGGCGATGTAGACGTTGCTGTTGTCAACGGCAACTATGCCATTGCCAACGGCTTAAAGGTTTCCGAAGCTCTTGCCACCGAGGACGCTGCTTCCGAGGCTGCACAGACCTTTGCCAACGTGTTAGTTGTCAAGGAAGGCAACGAGAACACCGCAAAGACCGAAGCCCTCAAGAAGGCTCTGTTAAGCGAAAACGTGAAGAGCTACATCGATGCTACCTACGATAAGGCGGTCATCGCGATCTTCTAAGCTTTGAGAAAACACATAAAGCTCACGGTTTACTCCGTGGGCTTTTTTGTTTTTTCTCCACAAAATTCACACTCTTTACTTGCTTTTCATCCGTTTTTTCGTTATACTGGTAATAAGAAATCATTTTGACCAAAGGAGCGACACACAATGTCTGCAAAGGTTTATTTTACAAAAGAGATCACCCCACAGGCTGTGCTTCGTCTTTATGACACAGTAGGATCGGAGCTTACCGGAAAAACGGCCATCAAGCTGCATTCCGGCGAGGTCGGCAATCAGAATTTTCTGAAGCCGGACTTCTGGCAGCCCATCATCGACCATGTAGGTGGAACGGTTTGCGAATGCAACACCGCCTACGAGGGTATGCGCAACACCACCGAAAAGCACCGCATTACCCTCGAAAAGCACGGCTGGAGCAAGGCGTTTTCAGTCGATCTGTTGGATGCGGCCGGTCCCGATCTGGTACTTGACATTCCGGAAGGCAAGGTCATTCAAAAGAATTATGTGGGAAAGAATTTAGTAAATTACGATTCACTGCTCGTGCTTTCGCATTTCAAGGGACATCCCATGGGCGGCTATGGTGGGGCACTCAAGCAATTGTCCATCGGCATTGCCTCCTCCTTTGGCAAGGCATACATTCATGGAGCCGGTAATCCGGATGCCCTGTGGACAGCCGATCACGACAGCTTTTTAGAGGCCATGGCGGATGCGGCCTATTCGATTGTGAAATATTTTAACGGCAAGGCGGTCTACATCAATGTCATGAAGAATATGTCGGTGGACTGCGACTGCTGCTCCAAGGCAGAGGATCCCTGCATGGGCGATATCGGCATTCTGGCCTCGGTCGATCCGATCGCCATCGACAAGGCGTGCTTAGATTTGGTTTACGCTTCGGACGACCCCGGAAAGAGTGCGCTCATCGAACGCATTGAGTCGCGAAACGGTGCGCACACCATTGAGGCGGCGGCAGCGCTGGGCTTTGGAGAAACGGCGTACACGCTGGTTGAAGTATAAGAACAAAAAAGGGTGCGCCGACACGTTTTTGAAGTGAACCCGACATATAGACAAAGATTAAAAGTAAGTCATTTGCGAATGAGCTCGGAATTGAACCGTGCTCATTCCTTTTCGTTTGATTGAAATGCTATCATTGTTGTGGTAGTTTTTTCCGGTTTTTCAATGAATCCCTGAGTGGATTCATTTTTTACGCTGTAATACAGCTCACTTTTGCATACTGACCTCCGTAGCCCTCATTCCGCTCCTTTACTGCCTTGCATTTTAACTCTACACTGTAATTCTTGCTTTTTTGCGCTCCTCTTTGCATAAAAATATCCCCCTTAAAGCAATCTTGAAAATCTTTGTTTTTCATGTGTCTGCTTTAGGGGGATTATATCACATTATTATTGCTTTCTCTTGCTCGTCCTACTCTTCGATAGCTGCCTTTTGGCTGTTGATCGCCTTAAAGATGGCTACATCAAATTTCGGCTTTCGCTCATAGGTATACAGACCGTTGATCTCCTGCTCGATATCGTATAGCTGTGTATAGCAGAAGCCCATGACATTCGGATTAAAGAGCATAGCCTCGGTGAGTCCACGGTAACGCTCGATGAATTCCTCCGGCGTTTTGGGTGCCTGTCCGTAGCCCCAGCCGCTGTTGCCATCGGTGTTCCACTGAATTCCGCCGTATTCGCTGATAAAGAAGGGCTCGCCGTGATACACCTGCTCCGGATCTTTTTCGTTGTGTACCACCTGATCGATGGCCATGCTTTCCGGGAAGGCATCGCAGTTCTTTTTGAAGCTTTCCGGATTCTGGTCATAGTTGTGAACATCGTAAATATCGGTAATGGCGTGATAGTTTCCACTGGTATCGATGACCGGACGGGTGGTATCGACTGTCTTGGTATAGCGGTAGATCGTGGAAAGCAGCGTATTGTGGCTGTTCCTCTCGATATAGCCCCACGTCTCATTGAAGGGACACCAGCCGATGATCGCCGGATGGTTGAAATCGCGCGCCATGACCTCGGCCCACTCGTTTAAGAAAATTTCAGTCGCCTGTGCATCGTGATGATTCATGCCCCAGTTGCCCTCTTCGCCCCAGACCAGGTAGCCTAAGCGGTCGCAATGGTATAAGAAGCGCGATTCGAACACCTTCTGGTGCAGTCTTGCGCCATTAAAGCCACAGGCAAGCGACAGCTCGATATCCTTTACAAGATCGGCATCCGTAGGCGCGGTATAAATGCCGTCCGGATAGAAGCCCTGATCAAGGACGGTGCGCTGGAACACCTTTTTATCGTTGAGCATAAACGCCATGCCATCGAGTCTGACCTCACGCAGTCCAAAATAGCTCTTGACGGTATCCTCGCCGAAGGTGAAGGTCAGGTCATACAGCTTTCCTTCGCCGAGCTGCCACAGGTGCTTTTCAGCAAGCTTGATATACGCGCGGAACGCGCCGCCAGCGCATTCGACGTTTGCTTCGCCCATCGGCTTGCCCTCAAAGGAAGCTGCGATATTCAATGTGCCCTTCCCCACTGTTTCACCGAAGATAAGCAGCGAACCATCGTGGATATCGGGATAATATTTAGCGCTTGCCACATAGCTTTTCGGCGTTTTTTCCAACCACACGGTCTGCCAGATACCGGTGGTACGGGTATAATCGCAGCCGCTTGAATAGAAGTGTACGGACTGCTTTCCGCGCGGCTGCTTGCCGGAGCGCACATCGTCCTTGGCATATACAAACAGGGTATTTTCGCCGGCGGTCACATACTTTGTGATATCCATTTTAAAGGAAGCATAGCCGCCCTTATGGGTGCCGACCATTTGATGGTTGACAAAGACGGTCGCTTCATAATCGACTGCGCCGAAATGAAGGAACACAAGACCGTTCAAATCCTCTTCGGCAAGGGAGAACTTACGGCGATAGCAAACCGCCGGGATGAAATCGGTATGAGCAAGACCCGAAAGCTTGCTTTCCGGGCAGGAGGGCACGACAATGGACAGCGGCAGCGGCTCATCCTTTGCCTGCAGGCCCTTATCGAGGGCAGAAACGCCGAGGTCAAAATCGAATTCCCAGGTTCCGTTCAAATTTGTCCAATTGGTTCGCTCCCACTGAGGCATGGGATGCTCAGGGCGCGGGATTGAAAGGTTTGACATAGTATACAGCTCCTTATAAAAATTTACAGATCGAACTTTACTATAGTCTATTATAGTCGTATAATAAAGAAAAGTAAATGGATTATGGAATCAATAAAGTTAGGAATAGTCGCATGAACGAAGAGATTTATTTTGTATCCCCCACCCACTCGCCGGAGCCTTTCTACATCAACATCTGCGGCAAATCGCTTTGTGATGGCAGCTATCACATTGTACGTCCGAATTCCTCGATACTGTGCATGGAATACATATACAGCGGAACAGGCACGATACGATATCGAGGGAAGGAATATCATCCGAGTGCCGGAGACGTGTATGTATTACCGATTGGGGAGCGGCACGAATATTACAGTGATCCGGATTCGCCATGGGTGAAGATATGGTTCAACGCCGCCGGAAGTCTATGTGTGGAATTACTGAAGATATATGGGTTACAGGATACGCCGCTTTACGAAGCCATCGATCTGCACGAGGATTTTGAAAGGCTGCTCGTCACTGCGCGTTCCGGTGCTTCCGTTCAGAGCATCAACGAGAAGTGCGGTCTTGTATTTCACGCAATGCTTCAGAAGCTTTACGCTGCGCACCGTCCGCTGCAAACGCTATCGCCGGAGGCGGTCGCATTGCGAGATTATTTAGATGCGCATTTTTCCGAGAATGTATCGATCGACAGCCTTGCAGCGCAGATATACAAGAGCCGTTCGCAGACCATTCGCATATTCAAGAGCGAATTTGGGACAACACCCTACGATTATTTATTAGACAGTCGGATACGCAATGCAAAATCACTTTTGCGTGGAACCAATCTTTTGATCCGGGAGATCGCTGAACGTATTGGATTTACCGATGAGCATTATTTTTCCGATCTATTCAAGCGCAAGACCGGGCGCACGCCCTCCTCCTACCGGCGCGGAAGCCGCTCGGATACGCTAAAGCTTGCCGGAAATCGCGGAAGCAGGGAATAGCACAAACGAACGTGCGTAATGCGAGCCTGATGAAAGGAGAATGCAATCCGCGCGCTGTTCGTCCGTCCTGCGCTCACGGCGGCTTTCGACAAGGCTACGGGCAAATGAAAAGCCAAATGGGACATCCTCCCATTTGGCTTTTTGTTATACAGACCGATCATGCTGCAAGCAAAGCACGCACGCCAAAATAGACGATAACGATCACGCCAAGCACGATGCGATATACGCCGAACGCCTTGAAATCGTGCTTTTTCACATAATCCATCAAGAAGCGGATAGCCGCCAAGGACACAATATACGCAACGATCATCCCTACCAAAAGCACAGCGATATCACTGCCGGTGATGACAGTCGCATCCAGAAACACCTTTAATATTTTTAAGAAGCTGACTCCGAACATGACCGGGATAGCAAGGAAAAACGAAAATTCGGCCGCTACGGCACGGGAACAGCCGAGGATCATAGCACCCAAAATAGTCGAGCCGGAGCGCGAGGTGCCGGGGATGATGGAAAGCACCTGAAAGGCACCGATGAGAAGGGCGGTCTTATAGCTCATGCCGCGAATCGAGGTGACCGATGCTTTTTTGCTTTTCTGTTCGATAAACAGAAAGGCGATACCATACAGAATAAGGGTCGCCGAGACGACCTGCCAGTTTTCGAAATGCTCCATATAATCGTTGAGCGCAAGACCAATGACCCCGGCCGGAACACACGCCGCCAACACCTTAAACCACATTTGCCAGGTATCAGCGCGCTGTGAAGGCGTTTTTTTCGGAGAAAAGGGGTTCAATTTATGGAAATACAGGGTGACCACGGCAAGGATCGCGCCGAGCTGGATGACATAGATATACAGGTCGCTGGCGGTAAAGCCGGCATTTCCGATGAATTCATTGACCAAGATCATGTGTCCGGTCGAGCTGATGGGAAGCCATTCGGTAATGCCCTCCACAAGTCCCAGAAAGATGGATTTTAACAGCTCCCATACGAGTGTCATGTTATTTTCCTCCTATTTCATGCAGTTATTATTTACTACGCCGCAGATGGATGAGATATTCCACATTTCCGCTGCCCCCCTTGATCGGTGAGAGCATGAG
>CAZAWG010000079.1:0-6880 GCA_964488785.1 uncultured Oscillospiraceae bacterium
CCGATATAGAGGAAGAACGAAAGTCTCTCGAAGCCCTTCGTGCCACACGTGAGGAGCTGTCCCACAAGAAAAACGAATATGCCGCCGCCTATGCCGCCGATACCCATCGACGTGAAACATTAGTCAAGATGGATGCCCTTTTGGAGGGCTATCCCGGAAGTGTCAAGGCGGTCATGAATGCGGAAACGCTGACCGGTATCTGCGGTCCCGTCTCGCGGCTTCTGACGGTGGACGGCGAATACGTCACCGCCATCGAAACCGCCCTTGGCGCTGCGGTGAGCAACATCATCGTGGAAAACGAAAGCAGTGCTAAAAGCGCGATCCGCTATCTGAAGGAAACACGCGCCGGACGTGCAACCTTTTTGCCGCTCGATTCGGTAAACGGTCGCACCCTGTCCGAGCCCACGCTTGCCTCCACGCGCGGCTATATCGGCATTGCAAGTGAGCTGATCTCCTGCGATAAAAAGTATAACGGCATCGCCGCCTATCTTTTGGGACGCACGGTGGTGGCAGACACATTGGACAACGCTTCGGTCATGGCGCGTAAATTCGGCTTCCGCTATAAGGTGGTTACACTGGACGGACAGGTCGTCAATGCCGGTGGTTCGTATACCGGCGGTTCGGCCGCCTTCAAGACCGGCATCATGTCGCGCGGGAGCGATATCGCTTCTTTAGATAAAACCATCGCCGAAACATTGGCCGCCGCAAAGACCTTAAACGAAAAGCTTGCTGAAAATCAATCAGCAATCGCCGAAAGCGAAGCGTATATCGAGGGCTTACAGAACGACCTTTCCAATGCGCAAAACGGGCTGTATCGCAGTGAAAACGATATGGCGCTTCACGCGGAACACATCGAAGCGTGCAGTGCGCGCTTAAAAAGCTTAAATGCCCAGCTCGGCGAATACGATTCGGAAAAGATCAAGGAACGTCTGCTTGCGCTTTCCTCGAAGCGTGAAGAGGTCGAGCTTGCTATCGAAAGCACCGAACACGAACGGAAAGCTTTGGAAGCCGAAGCCGACGCACTGTATGAGAAATTGGAGCAGAGCAAGCATACGCTGTCCGAACGTCAGCTTGCCGCCTTATCGGCACAAAAGGACAAGGAAAATGCCGCAGACAATGTACGCGCCTTAGAAGCCAAATGCGAGGATAATCGCCGACACATCGCCACCATGCGCGAGGAGCTTTCGACCTTGGAGGCACGCTTATCCGGCATTGCCTTTGATATGGAAAGCAGCAAAAAGGCGCTAAACGAAGCAAGCATAAAGGCCGAACAGACCCGTCAAAAGCTTGCTACACTGCTAAAGGAAGCCGAACGCTTAGAGCATGAATCGGTAAAAGCACGCGAAGCACAAAAAGCACTCATGCGCGATAAAGAAGTCTTTTTCGAGCAAATGACCAAGCTTGCTTCGGCTCTTGAGGGCAGTCGGACGGAATACGATACACTCACAGCCAAGCTGTTTGAGGAATATTCCCTCTCCTATTCGGAAGCCATCGCTTTGAAGCTTCCCACACCCGCACCCGGTGCAGACAAGGAGCTTGCCTCCATTAAGGGGAAAATACGCGCTCTTGGACATATCAATGTCGGCGCGGTGGAGGAGTACAAGGAGACAAAGGAACGCTTTGACTTTATGAGCGCCCAGATAAACGACTTGGAAAACGCTAAGCAAAGTTTAGAAAACATCATCAAGCGTTTAGAAAGCGATATGCGCCGGATGTTTGCCGAAGCTGTGGAAAGGATCGGCGTCAGCTTCAAGCGCGTCTTTACCGAGCTGTTTGGCGGCGGTGATGCGGAAATCGTCATCACCGACCCGGAAAATATGTTGGAATCCGGCATTGAGATCAATATCCAGCCGCCGGGCAAGACCGTCAAAAGCATTTCGCTTTTGTCGGGCGGCGAACAGGCGTTTACCGCCATTGCACTGTATTTTTCCATCTTGGAGGTCAATCCGGCTCCCTTCTATATTTTCGATGAGATCGAAGCGGCACTTGACGACGTTAACGTCAACCGCTTTGCGGCATATGTCAAAAAGCATTCCGATACACAGTTTATCATCATCACCCACCGGCGCGGAACCATGGAAGTGGCCGACACCATGTATGGCGTGACCATGCAGGAAAAGGGCGTATCCAGCTTTTTAAAGGTCAACATGGAAAATGTGGAATCCAAGACCGGCGTGAAGCTGTAAAAATCATATAACCGAAAGGAATACTCATGGGATTTTTTGATCGTTTAAAGGAAGGCCTGCGTAAGACCAAGGAGTCTATCTTCGGACAGGTCAGCACCATCTTCAAGCACTTCACGAAGGTGGACGAAGAAATGCTTGAGGAATTGGAGGAGGTGCTTATCGCCTCCGACCTCGGCGTACACGTGACCGAAACCGTCATCGAGACACTTCGCGACCACATCAAGGAAAAGCATATCACCGAGCCGGAGCAGGCACGCTTAGAGCTGATCTCCATTTTAGAGGAGATCACCGGCGAGAACGAGGGCTTGAAAATAGACACACGTCCCTCGGTCATTTTCGTTATCGGTGTCAACGGCGTGGGAAAAACCACCTCTATCGCCAAGCTTGCACACCATTTGAAATCGCAGGGCAAGACCGTTGCCTTAGCCGCTGCGGATACCTTCCGCGCCGCCGCTATCGATCAGTTGGAAATATGGGCAGAGCGCGTAAAGGTACCCATCATCAAGCATACCGAAGGCTCTGACCCTGCCGCCGTCGTGTTTGATGCGGCCAATTACGTCAAAAGCCACGGTATCGATGTTCTCATTGTCGATACCGCCGGACGACTGCACGTCAAAAAGAATCTGATGGATGAGCTTGCCAAGATCGCACGCGTGCTTGACCGTGAGCTTCCCGGCTGTGACCGCGAAAACCTTCTCGTGTTAGATGCAGTCACCGGACAAAATGCCATCAATCAGGCCAAGGAATTCACCGGAGCTGCCAACATCACCGGCATTGTTTTGACAAAGCTCGACGGCACCGCCAAGGGTGGCGTGGTCATATCGGTCAAGAGCGAACTTGGCATTCCGGTCAAATTCATCGGTGTCGGTGAGCAGATGGACGACCTCCAGCCGTTCGACCGCAAGCAGTTCGTCAGCGCTCTGTTCAACGAAACAAGCGAGAATGCATAAGCCAGAGCAAAGGAGTTTAGCATGAAAATCGCAGTTGCATCCAAAAATGATCACAAAGTAAAAGAGCTATCCGCCATGCTTGCCACAGACGGGATCGAATTTGTCAGCCTGCGCACGTTGGGCTTTGAGGGAGAGATCGAGGAAAACGGCTCGACCTTTGAAGAAAACGCGCTCATCAAGGCGGAGTTTGTCTGCAAAAAATACGGGCTTCCGGCTCTTGCCGATGATTCCGGACTGTGCGTAGACTATTTGAATGGCGCACCCGGCATTTATTCTGCTCGCTACGCCTCCACCGACACGCATAACGCCGATGACAGCGAGAACATTCAAAAGCTATTAAAAAGCCTCGAAAACGTGCCGCAAGGCGAACGCACCGCGCATTTTATGTGTGTCATTGCCGTGGTCCTTCCGGACGGCACAAAAAAAACGTTTGCCGGAAAAAGCGAAGGGTATATCACCACCGCCTTGAACGGCAAGGGGGGCTTCGGCTACGATCCGGTCTTTTTCAGTAAAGACCTGAACAAGACCTTCGGAGAAGCCACGGAAGAAGAAAAAAATGCCGTCAGCCATCGCCGAAAAGCGGTCGATGAGCTGAAGGACTATTTGCCGACTCTGCTTGATGCCGGCAATGATAAATAAATCATAACGCCCAAATACGAAAGGAATACCTATATGTCCGCATCCGCACTTACCTCCAAGGAGCGCGCCTATCTGCGTTCGCTTGCCAACACCTTAGAGCCCATCTTCCAGTTTGGAAAGGGTGGTCTTTCCGATAATTTCGTCAAGCAGATCGATGAAGCCTTAGAAGCACGTGAGCTGATCAAATTGACCATTCTCGAAAACGCCGATACCACCGCAAAAGAATTAGCTGCCGCACTTTGCGAAAAGGCGCATTGCCAAAGTGTGCAGATCATCGGTCGGCGCATTGTTCTGTATCGCATGGCACGCGATAAGGATAAGCGCAAGATCGAGCTTCCTCGCTAAACGCGCCTTTTCCCCATTTTAATCAAACCTTAAGAAGCAGTAAGGCGGTCCCCATGACGGAAAAAGTATTGCAGCCCACCTCCGAAGAACAGATAAACCGCATAACGGCGCGGCTTTCGGAGACTTTGAGCGAAAGTAGAAAAAAACATACATTTTTTGTAGAAAAAGAGGCATTAGCTCTTGCCGAAACGCTTGTTTTGGTGTATAATATAGACGATGCTTTCAAAAACGACCTGCGTGCGGCGGCACTCTTACACGACATCACCAAGGAATTATCCCTTACCGAGCAGCTTTCGCTCTGCAGGACCCATGGTATCGACCCCGGCAAATATCCGTCCGGTGCGATACTCCACGGTCACACGGCCGCCTTTGTGGGACGCGCAGAGCTTGGCATAAACGATCGGGTCTTTTCCGCCGTGTATTGCCACACCACCGGGTCCGCTTCCATGTCCGTCATGGACAAGCTTTTGTTTTTGGCCGATTATATCGAGCCATCGCGCACGCACGCGGCCTGCAAACGCACACGTGCCTACTATTATTCACAGCTGGAAGCACGCGGTGCAAAGGAAGCCTTGCAGGTTTTGGACGAGACGACCTTACTTTGCTTAGAGGGAACACTGGCACATTTGCTTGAAAAAGGGAACCTTATCGACCTCGAGACCGTCAAAGCAAGGAACGCGCTTGTTGCTCAAAACGTCTGTATCCGCACAACGATACCTCGGGGAACAGACACATAAAGAAAGGGTATGGATCATGGCAGATAAAAATGCAAAATTCGAAACAAGCCAAACCGAGGAATTCCGCAAAATACGCATGAAACGACATTCCTCCTATACAGCCTCGGCACATCATACACCCCAAGCACGCAAAAAGAAAAAAGGAAATGCAAAAATAATCCTTCTGGTGCTGATCCTTCTTCTGGTGCTGATCCTTCTTGCCGCGTTTGGCGTTTTCTCCTATTTTAAATACATACACAAGCCCGTCTCCAATACCGATTTTTTCAAGCCCACAAACGATAATGTGCTTGTGGATGAAAAAGGGGATCCGGTCCCGGTCAGCACGCTGCGCGACAGCCGCTACAACTTTTTAGCCGTCGGCTGTGACCGCAGAGAGTGGCTGTCCGATGTCATTATGCTTGCAACCTATGACGTTAAGGAAAAATCCGTATCCATCCTGCAGATCCCACGCGACACCTATGTGACCGTGACCAAAAAGCTGCAATTGGACGATAACGGCTCCATTTCCTCTGCCAATTTTGATGGGAAGAGCGGCTATGGCTGTAAGATCAACTCCGTTTTAGGACATGGCGGCGGCTTTGCCGGCACCGAGCTAAAGCGCATTGCCGGACTTGCCAAGGAAGCCTCCTCCTCTGAGCTAAATACCATTTGCAAGGAATCCTTCTTAGATATCGATGCAAAGACCTTAAAAGCCTATATCGAAGCCTCCGGAAACGAAAAAAGCGACCTTGAATATAAGCTGAAGCTGCAATTCGCCATCAAGTATTTAGGCGCCTTATTATACCATTGCTACGGCTTCCCGGTCGATTTCTATGCACAGGTCAACTTAGACGGCTTTGTCAACATCGTTGACGCTATCGGCGGCGTAGACGTATACGTCCAAGAGGATATGAACTACGACGACCCCTATCAGGATCTGCACATTCACATCAAGGCCGGTCAACAGCACCTTGACGGCAAGGCAGCCGAAGGCTTTATCCGCTTCCGCTATGGCTATGCCGCCGCCGACATCGCCCGTATCGATGCCCAGAAGATCTTCATGACCGCCTTTATCAAAAAGCTCATGAGCCTTGACGGAATCATGAATATCAATGACCTGGTCAAGGAAGTTAGCGCCAACCTCAACACCAACATCTCGCTTTCCGATGCCCTTTATTTCGCCACCAATGCGCTGGATCTGGATCTGACCAAGGTGGTCATGCTGACCATGCCCGGCACACCGCAATATGTTGGCAATGTGTCCTACTATCTTGTCAACAAACAGGGACTTTTGGAATACGTTAACACCTATTTGAACAAATACACCGAGCCGCTCACCGAGGATGACCTCATCATCGTGCGCAGTGCCTCTAAAAATACCAGCCGCGACCCGCTTTCAGCGACGGATATCACCAACGATCAACCCGACCTCGGCTTTATGCACTCCGGCTCGAAGGAAAAAACGACTACGACTCCCACACAACCGGCCGCGCAGCCGGAAACGGTGACCGTCACATCTCCGGAAGAACCGGCAGTATCCGAGGTTCCGGAAGCCCCCCTGCAGACAACCACGGACGGAAGCGAGGGCGAGCCGCAGATCATCCTCCCCAACGAACAGCCCCCTGCAGGCAGCTCTGCCGGTGAAGCCTCCCTTCCGGATGGACTCACTACGCTTCCCGAAAACGACACACCTTATACCGATATGGATGATTTGATGCAGCAATACTACAACCAGACGACCACTTCCACCGAAGCCGGCGAAATGCCGCCATCGGAGCTTGCTGCGTAAGTGTGCCGATCTAAGCCGATCTAAAAGACAAAAGGAGATTTTCCATGACAACTCTACCCGAAGCTAAAAGCCTTGCCGAAACCATCGCCGGTATTCTGGATACAAAAAAGGCTCATAACGTTAAAATTTTGAAGGTGCTTGATAAAACGACCATCACCGATTATTTCGTGATCGCCGGCGGCACCTCCTCCACCCACGTCAAGGCACTTGCCGAAGAGGTGGAATATGTTCTCAGCCAAAAGCTTTCCTTAGAGC
>CAZAWG010000080.1:0-6732 GCA_964488785.1 uncultured Oscillospiraceae bacterium
ATAATGCCGATAACACCGGCGATATCTCGGCTGCCATCGAAGCAAAGCTTGCGGAAATGCATCCGGAAGCCGCCTTGAATGAGGATGCGACCGATACCGAAAAGGTGTTTGCGCTCTCCGGCGAAGAAACCTCCTGGAGCGATGAGGATGTACAGGCTGTCAAGGAAGCGCTTGAAGCCTTGGATCCCGTTCCGGCAGAGCTTTCCGTGACCGCAAACGGCGCAGAGCTTTCTGTGACCTTTGAGTCCACTAGCATCGTTTCCAAGTACCGTGCTGACATCACCGAAGCCATTACGGCTCGTTTTGAAAATGCTGAATGGCGTTCCATCGATACCGTCAGCGCAGAGGTCAGCGCAGGTTTAAAGCGTTCGGCTATCGTTGCATCGGCTGCCGCTGTTCTGCTCATGCTCATCTACATCGCATTCCGTTTCCAGATCAGCTCGGCCTTTGCTTCTATCGTGTGCCTTATGCATGATATCTTTGTTATGATCATTGCCTACTCGCTGTTTGGCATTCCGGTCAACTCCAATATCATTGCTGCACTTCTCACCATTCTTGGTTATTCCATCAATGCGACCATCATCATCTTCGACCGTATCCGCGAAAACGACAAGTCCATGGGACGCGGCGTTGCGTTTGCTGACAAGGTTGATGACGGTATCCGCAGCACGCTTGGTCGTTCGGTCAACACCACCATTACCACGCTTCTCACCATCGGCATGGTATACATCCTCGGTGTTTCCTCGATCAAGAACTTTGCACTCCCGCTGATCGTCGGTATTTTTGCCGGTCTGTTCTCCTCGGTGTGCTTGGCTGGTCCTGTGTGGAACATTTTCCACACGATCGGTGCCAATATGCGTAAGAAAAAATAAATATGGTGTTTGGGGGCTTGCCGGTTGGCAAGCCCCCTTATTTTTTTGTTTGCATAAAAAGGCGAAAGGATAATCATACAAACAGAACCTCCGATCACAGCAGCTACACATAGTCCTCCTTAGACAGACAGACACTCCCCACCCCTGCATACAGTAGGAACGCCGGAAGGGTGGAGCGCGGCATCAGAATGGTGTACACCTACATAGAAGCAAGGGCTTTTGGCGGTCGTCATCGACCCCAAAAGCCCTCGTCTGTTATACTTTATGTGTTTTACTCTTCCACTTCCGTTACAACCACATTATCTAAACAAAAAGCAATTCCTTCCTCCGTCAGTGGATTGGAATAAACGGAGAATTTGTCTAAGCCACGCGTTTGGCTGGCATCGGCTACGATAAACTTTCCCGTGCAATGTACCCATCCGTCGCTGATCTTGACCGGCGTGGAAAGCACAACATGATCTGTTTTTGCGCCGGGGTCGTTATACTGCACATTGCAGTTGATGTAGACCGTTGTATCGTTCTTCAGCATTGTGTTGATCTCTGTATCGCACAGCTTGACATCGTATTCGAACGTATACAGTCTGCCCGGCTTATAGGTGACCGTCTGATAGAGATATAGCCATTGCTTGCCGGGGTTGGAGCGAACCATATAAAACGTGTTTTCCTTCTCACTTTGAATGGATACCGTTCCGTTCTGCGATTCAAACGCCACCTTTTCCGCATCAGCAGCATCGCCGTTTTCTATTTCAAACGGGCGCAGCGCCGGATCGACCCAGCTCTCATCCTCGATAAAGCGGATATAGTCGATGTCCATCGTTCCCACAGCATCAAAGGGGTCAAAGCGTAAGCGCATGATCGTATCCTTCCAGGCTGCGACCTCCTTCAATTCAAAGGTATACGTTACCCATTCGCCGCTTGAATCGGTAGAGGTATGCAGCTGACGAATGCATTTTTGCTCGTTCCAGGTCGTGTCCGTATCCGTCAAAAAGAACATGGCAATGCGTGTCGGACGTTCACTCTCATAGGCATAGCGGCATCGGATCTCCAACCGGTCGTATTTTTTCGCAGGTAGCTTCAGACCAGTGCCGGATAACAACGTTGGGTCCTTGCTGTTGGTCACAGATTGCAAATGCAAATAACCATTCTCCGTTGTAAGGCTCATAAACGAGGATACCCACCTCTCGGTGTCGCCCTCTAACTCGAATTCCCATTGTCCGGGCTTTCTGGCATGGATACAGTCAAAATACGCCTTGCGTGAGGTTTCCACAAAGACCTCCTCCGCTTCCTCCCGGAAGGAGTAGCCTAAAGCCGTACACAGCTTTTCTAACGGCAGCATCGGAAGCCCATCTACGGTCTGAATGGGATAGCCTAACGCTATTTCTTCGCCGTTGACAAGGTAACTGTCCTTGCCTACGGTAAAGACGACCGTGTGCTGTGCGGAGGCGAGCGTTAAGGACTGTGTTTTCTTGTTCCAGGTGATAAGGCAAGCCATCAGCTCCGGCGCTTTCACCGTGTCAACAGGGACTAAGTAATCGCCTGTGGGAGAGGTCGCGCTCGGATAGCCCATGTGAACGTCCTCCCCATCCACGGTGACTGTAAAGGTTTTTTTGACCGGCTCGGAAAGGAAATATATCCCCTCCAATTCAAAGGGTACGCCTTCCTTCCAGGCAGGGTCGATACGAAGCTGCGTCAACCTGTTTTTCCACAAAGGATTTCCGCTCGTTTCAATGATATAATCGGTCATTTCACTTGAGGTGCTGGTGGTTTTTAAGCTCTTGGTCGAATCCCAAACCATGTCCTTATCCGTTGTGAAGAACACCTCGATCAAATTGCCGGCCGGCACCTTTAAGCGGAGCTTTATTTTGGATATGCTCTCAAGATCGATAGGTGTAAGCTTTTTAAAGATAAGAGAGGCATCCTTTCCGGTCGTTCCGACAAAGGCGCGTTCGGTCTGCTCATAGCCATCGACAAGCGATACGCCGACTTCCTCGGAACAGCCCGGCTCAAGCGAATAAAAACTTTTGTACAGACTGTCATCCGCAGAAGGCTCATAATAGCCCTGATATTTGAGCATACTGTGTTCTTGCGGATACTGCCGCGTGATGCGCTTCTTCTGTGCCTCGGTCGGAGCAACATTGAGAGAAGCCTGTGCAAGCCATCAGCTCCGGCGCTTTCACCGTGTCAACAGGGACTAAGTAATCGCCTGTGGGAGAGGTCGCGCTCGGATAGCCCATGTGAACGTCCTCCCCATCCACGGTGACTGTAAAGGTTTTTTTGACCGGCTCGGAAAGGAAATATATCCCCTCCAATTCAAAGGGTACGCCTTCCTTCCAGGCAGGGTCGATACGAAGCTGCGTCAACCTGTTTTTCCACAAAGGATTTCCGCTCGTTTCAATGATATAATCGGTCATTTCACTTGAGGTGCTGGTGGTTTTTAAGCTCTTGGTCGAATCCCAAACCATGTCCTTATCCGTTGTGAAGAACACCTCGATCAAATTGCCGGCCGGCACCTTTAAGCGGAGCTTTATTTTGGATATGCTCTCAAGATCGATAGGTGTAAGCTTTTTAAAGATAAGAGAGGCATCCTTTCCGGTCGTTCCGACAAAGGCGCGTTCGGTCTGCTCATAGCCATCGACAAGCGATACGCCGACTTCCTCGGAACAGCCCGGCTCAAGCGAATAAAAACTTTTGTACAGACTGTCATCCGCAGAAGGCTCATAATAGCCCTGATATTTGAGCATACTGTGTTCTTGCGGATACTGCCGCGTGATGCGCTTCTTCTGTGCCTCGGTCGGAGCAACATTGAGAGAAGCCTGTGCGCGCTCCTCGGTATAGCATTCGCGTAAAACATCCAGATAGCCAAAGCCGCCATTGTTTTTAGCCGGCATGATATAGGTCCCTTCGCCGTATTCGTTCCAGGTAGACAGCATGACAAAATTCTCTTTCCAGGCTTCCCCCATGCCATACTGCGGCAAATAGTCCTCAAGCACCCAACGGTTTACCGTGCGGTAATCCTCCACGGTCATGAGCGGATACCGCTTTCCACCCCACCAGGCAATATCGTTAAAGCCCACACTCACGGTCGGCACAGTATACATGGCCTCGGTCGAACGAAGACTGGCAAGCATCGAGCTTTTATTATGCTCTACATCATAGCCGTTTCGCGACCAGCTGTAGGCGTAGCTTGCATCAAAGCCCATAAGCGCAAGGGTGTCGTTGGAGGAGCCAAGCGCCAGATAGAGCATACCGTCAAAGCCTAATGCCTGCACCTCCTTTTCCAGATAGTCAAAGGCCTCCTTGGTTTTCTCCCATGAGCCAAACGCTGTCGCTTCATTGAGCTTGCCCGCGCCAAACACACAGAATACCAGACGATTATCGATGGTCATATACCGGGTATCCTTAAAGTAGTTTTCGATCAGATACGGCACATAATAGGTCGTCCATGCCGGCATTCCGGCCGGCGTTTTGGCATTGGCACACTCCCAGATCAGACAATACTTCATTCGGTCGGAATATTCGGCATTCATGTAGGCATCGTGAAGCTGATAGCGGCATTCTAATTCCTTTAGCGGCGCGTTTTTCTGATCGGGGAACCAGCAAAACGACTGAAAATCTATGCCATGCTCCACCATGTATTTGATCTCCCAATCCGCCGTTTCGGGATTTCCTTCATCGTAATACCCAAGCACCGGTTCTTCGTAGGGCGTGATGGGCGCCCAGCCGTAATGATGTCCATTCTTCCAAAGGGAACAGACATTGATACCCACCGTATATTTTTCTTCTCCTGCCGGCGTGACCGGGACCGGAACATAATCGTCATGGAGAACCTTTTCAAACACGCGCACCGTGTCATACTCCGCCTGTCCCTCTCCTGTATAAGAAAAAGCAATGCGCGCGAGAGGCGACGGTGTAAATGACGTTTCAGCAATTTTCCGTCCGTTTATCTTTATGACAGCCGTTCCGGTTTGTGTATCCAACTCCATACGAAGTCGATACCATATATCGGAATGATATGTGTATATTTCCACATCGTTGGCATAGACACGTCCCGCTTTGACCGCTAATGTCACAAGCGGCTCTTTCGTTCCGGACACCACCACGCCCATGCCATCCTTCATCAGCAATTCCGCTTCGGCTATGGCAATGCCGCCTACCGCATCAAAGTCCTTTTGCGCATAGCCGCCGTTCTCCACGCACAGCTTTTTGTCGGATACCTGTGCCTTTTGCCCGGTATACCCAAACGGAAAAGCGCCGGTGGTATCAAAATAGAAATCATCACTCACCCGATAATTGGCATTTAAGCGAACCTTGCCGGCAACAGCATAGGTCGCGGTGCTTTCCTTCGTCGTTCCATAGCGGAAGCTCTGTATATCAACTTGTTCGTTTTGTGCAAGCGGGTATGTACCACAGTCCACGGTATTGATGAAGGTCGTGCTGCTTCCCTGCTCCAGATCGACCGTAATGGAAAAGGTAAATATAGCCTCCTTATCCTTCGGCGTATACAAGCTCTTACGCTGTCCATCCGCACAGGTGTATTTCCACTCACCCTCCACCGTTTCGATGTGGTATAAAATGCGCCCATCCGAGGTTTGATATTCCAAATACACGCCATCCGTGCTTTGTCCCGACAGTGTTACCCGTGTTTCTAATACCAAACGTCCTTCGGTGACAGTGTTAATGTGGCGGATAAGTGCGGTGCCGGCATCCGTTTTCATATCCGTCACCGTGAAATCGCCGGCTGTACTCATAGCGCTTCTGGGAATGCCACCACGGTTATCCAACTGCCACCCGCTGTTGACGCTTTCAAAGGCGCCGTGCAGATCGTCCGTTTCAATCAGGGTATAGGCATCTAAGCCCGTTTTTATCGTATTTCTCACTCTTTCTTCAGGAAGAGCCACTCTTGTTATCATTGCTGCTACCTCTGCGCGAATTATATTGTTGTCGGGCTCGAAGGTCCCCTCTGCATCGTTGCCGGTCAGAATACCCGCCTGGTATAAGGTCAGTATATCGGCATAATACGGTGCATCCTCGGTTATATCGGGAATGCTCTGCACCGTGTTGATGGCCGTGTAATACCCTTCCGGCATAGAGCGCCGCAAAAGTGTCGCCACTTCATGACGCTTAGCCGGGGCTTCCAACGCTTGCTCTGTGTATGCGCCATCCGAAACATAGCCTTTTTGAACAGCATACGACAAATACGGCATATACCACAATTCATCCGTTGCATCCGTTGTCGAGATCGTTTCGCCCTCGCACATGGCTCTTGCGCGTGCCGTTAGTGTTATGATCTGTGCGATGGTCACCGGGCTGTACGGCTCAAAGCTCGTTTGCCCGGTTCCATTCATTAGTCCTAACGTATATACCTGCTCCACATAAGAGGCATACCAGTCACTTTCCGCGATATCCGAAAACATACCACTTGTATATTCATATTTACCGTACTCCAACGTCGTCTCAGCCGCGCTGACCGACAAAACTAAAAACAATGCAAGAAGCACACCACATAGAATTCTTTTTTTCATAGTTTTTCACTGCCTTTCCTGATTTTTAGTTGTTTTTTACAGCAAGCCGTGTTTATATTCACCAAATACGCCTTGACTTTTCATCTCCTTTCGTATATAATTATAATCGTTAAAAATAGAATTTTCCATCCAATAAAAGACGTACTTTATATAAAAAAGGACTTTTTATGCTTGCTTATATCGGAGACAGCGCAGAGGTGGCTCTGCCGGAGGTGTTCCATCCACAGTCCACTTTGGAGATCACAGGCATTTATACCTTGTTCAAGGCCATTCGTAAAATCGGCTTTGTTTCACCGCATGAATGCCATAGCGCCATGGAAATGGTGTATGTCTTGGAA
>CAZAWG010000081.1:0-6679 GCA_964488785.1 uncultured Oscillospiraceae bacterium
GCTTTAGGCTATACCATGCAGGTGGAGGAGGGAAATCACTATCTGATGAGCAAGGAAGAGATCGAAAATAAGATCACTACCTTCACCGGCGGTCGTGCCGCCGAGGAATTGATCTTCGGCTCGGTCACCACGGGTGCTTCCAACGATATCGAACAGGCAACGCGCCTTGCACGCGCTATGATCACACGCTATGGAATGAGCGATGAGTTTGATATGGTGGCTCTTGAGACAATCAGTAACCAGTATCTGGGCGGAGATGCTTCGCTTGCCTGCTCGGTCGAAACGCAGACTCTCATCGATCAAAGGGTCGTGAAGCTTGTCAAGGAGTGCCACGCAAAGGCGCTCGATATCCTAAAGCAGAACCGCCGGAAGTTAGATGAGCTTGCTAAATTCTTATATGAATCCGAAACCATCACCGGCGACGAGTTTATGCATATCTTAGACCGGCGCGAGGAACCGACCGAAATCAACTAAAAAATTGACATTTTTTATAAAAAACACTTGACAAATCTCGTTTTCATGGTACAATTCCTATAGGGAAACCTATTCTTCCATGAAAACGAGGTGTTTTTTTATGAAAACAAATGAAACGAACCGCCCGGTGGTGTTGGTCGAGGATACTTCCCATAACTGTTGGTATGTACCCAAATCCGGCTGGGATATCGATAACCGGGGTGCCGATGGACAGCCATCGTATTCGCCCTCTTATCCGGAATGTATGCTGCATAGCGTGCGTGATGACAGACCTACCATTTTAAAGCGTCCTATCACGCCGCAGTCGAAGGGCATCCTCACCTTAGAGGCCAATTATCAGCTCATCGACGGCGAAGGCTTCTTCCTTTGCCTGGGCGATGGAGATTTGCCCTTTGTGAAGCTCGTGTTCCGAGCAGGTGCCTTTTGGGCAGGAGAGGAAAAGCTATTCGAGGTGACCTATGGTCGGCACTATATCAAGCTTGCAGTGAATATGGATGCCGGCGAATGCAAGCTGTATTCCGATAAAGCCTATGTCGGGCTGTTCCGGGTGAATGGAAGCGCCGCGCGCGTTTCGTGTTTCTCCTGCGGCTTTGATGAAAAGGATATCGGAAACGCTTCTCTTACCTATTCCACAAAGCTGTATAAAAACTATCTGATCTACGATTATAATATCCATTTAGCGGAAGGCGCACTCCCGGCGGAATATGCCGTCACCACGACCGGAAATGCCGGTGCCCAAAATAAACGCTTCGCTGTCATCTGTTTGACACGTCCTATGCGTTGGAAGCCGAAAAGGGCGCACAGGTCACCGTCGCACGTACCTTTGACCGTACCGATAAGAACCTGATCTTTACGGTGAAATACTTGCTTCGCGATGCAAACGGCTCCCTTTCCATCGGCCTTTACGATGAGGACGGAGCGGCACTTGAGGTGTTTGATCGTTCGACCGCATTAGAGACGGCCGAGGGAATGTTAAAAAAGCATTCCTTCGATGTGTGGCAGACCCTGCGCGCCGAGGTGAATTTCACGGATAAGACGATCCTTGTCAAGCTCAACGGCAAAAAGCTCACGGTGCTTGGCTTTAAGGATACGGCACTTTCGCACCTTTCCTGCATGAAGCTCACCCTTCGTGCGACCGGGGAGCAAAAGACCTCTGCCTATTTCGGCGAGGTGTATGCCTATACCCATATGGAAGAGCCGGATGACTATGTACCCGAACCCATCGTGCCCAAAAAGAAGAGCGATACCTATGTCGGCATGAACATCTGCCCACTGTGGCGCACCGGCGAGCACGTGGGCTGGGACTGCATCACCCCGTTCGATGAGATCCGGCCGATTATGGGCTATTATGACGAGGGAATCCCGGAAACCGCCGATTGGGAGATCAAATTCTTGGCCGAGCATGGCGTGGATTTCGAGCTGTATTGCTGGTATTCCTCCCAAAATAGCGTCCCCATGCGCTCCACCCATCTGGGCGCGGCGTGGTATGAGGGACACATGAACGCCAAATATTCCGATAAGTGCAAATTTGCCCTTTTGTGGGAAACCGCCGCTTCGGTGCATTTCGAGGGCAATGAATGCTTCCGCAAGGTGTTGGTTCCCTATTGGATCGATTATTTCTTCTCAGATGAACGCTATATGCGCATCGACAATAAGGCGTTTATGTCTGTCTATGGCGCAGGCGGTATCATCAAAATGTTCGGCGGCGCGGAAGCGACCAAGATCGAGCTTGACTATCTGCGTGAAGAAGTGAAAAAGCTTGGCTATGACGACCTTATCATCATCGCCTGTGAAGGACCAAGCGAGAATTTGAAAAATGCCGGCTTCGATGGCAGTCAGGCATATAACTGGGGCAAGCAGGGCGACAGCGTGGAAATGACGGAGAATATCATCCGGAACCAGACCGAAACCGGCCATGTACACGTTGTTCCAACTGTCAGCACCGGCTTTAATAACGTGGCCTGGGCAGGTACTCGTTCGCCCAACATGACCGCCGAGGGAATGCGCGAGACGCTTGCATGGTGCCGCGATGAAATGCTCACGCGCGCGCCGAAGGACTCTTGGAAGAGCAAGCTTGTGCTGTTGTCCAACTGGAACGAATACGGAGAGGGAACCTATATTTGCCCATCCGGACTCAATGGCTTTGGATATTTGGATGCCGTGCGCGAGGTGTTCTGCGAGGATGTGCCGCATACGGATGTGTTCCCAAGCGAAGATCAAAAGGCGCGTATCTGCCTTATGCACCCGAAGGATCGCCGTAAATTTGCCAAGGATGACCGCGTAAAGCCCGATCTTGCCGCCGCAAAGCCGCTCTATACCTATACTTTCAAGGATCAGAGCGACTTGGATAAATGGGATTTCGAGGGCTTCTCCGGCCTTGAGATCGTCGATGGAAAATTGGTCGGTCATTCCGATCTCCACGACCCGCATATGCTGTTGAAAGGCGCACTGCCGGTAGACCCGGATAAGGTGTCGCATATTGTCGTCAATATCCAGGCGTATAAGCCGGTCAAGCAGGTGTGCTGCACCGAGATATTCTTCGAAAACGATACCATTCGAGCCGCTTGCCCGCCGACATTGACCGTGCCGGAGCGCATCGCGCCGCTTCCGTTTATGATGTATAACCACCCCGAATGGCGCGGACATATCAATTCCTTCCGTCTTGACCCGATCTGGGGCGTGGGTGATTTTGTATTGGAAAGCGTAGAATTCATGGCAGCCCCCGAGCATATTTCGATCTATATGGACGATCTGTCGGTCAGCCTGCCGCTGTATGCGAAAGCACGTGGTGGGGAAGTGTATTTTGCGCTTGACCCTAAAAATACGCTTGCCACCGTGAAGGAGCTGTATTACGAATGGGATGCTATGGCGAAAAAGCTGTCGCTCTATGGCGCACATACCGCCGTTCTTACGGTCGGAAGCACACAGTGCCTGTTTGATGGCGAAGCGCGTGCCCTTGCCGAGCCCTTCTCCTTTGTCGATGGAATGCCGTTGCTGCCGCTTTCGCTGTATGCAGAGGTCGTCGGCTATGCGCTCGAAATAAAAGAGGATAGCGCCCATTTGACGACACATTAAATTACAAATGATGGTCTGATGGTTGGACCCGGTTGCAGTCCCACTCCTTGCAAAAGGACGTGGGACTGCTTTTTTCACCGAGCGTGCCATTATTTGAATCTTTTTTGGAAAATATGCGGTATAGCTCTTGAATTTATGCAAAAAAGGGAGTATAATATTCAGCGTATAAGTTCTGCTGTCACGTATCGACCGGCAAGGAGGTCTCCATGCTCAAAATCGCCATCACCGTAAATCCCAATAAAGATAAGGATCTGCTACATACCAAACGGCTTCTCGATATACTATCCGAATACGATTGCCGCATATTCATGTCGGATACCTTTAAACGCCCCTATGGCGAGCTTCCCAGCGTGGCAGAATCCATGCTTGCCGGAAGAAATATCGAATATCTGCCGGAATACCAGCTGTTTCGCCGTGCAGGGCTTTGTATCGTGTTCGGTGGCGATGGGACGATCTTGAAGATCGCCAAAAAAGCCGCTTTCAGCGGCGCATACATATTGGGTGTAAATCTGGGACGTGTTGGCTATATTGCAGAATTGGAAACACATGAGCTTGATCTGGTGCGCCGCGTGGCTGCCCTAAAGGATATCTCAGATGCCGAGGCGACCCCCGGAATTCGTATCGACCGCCGCATGATGCTGAAGGTCGAGATCCTGCGCGATGGAGAGTGTGTACACAGCGCAGCTGCTCTTAACGATGTTGTTGTGTCCAAGGGAGCCGTTTCGCGTATGGTGGGACTTCATTTAAGCTGTGATGGAAAAAGCATTTCCTCCTATCGTGCCGATGGTATCGTGGTGTCTACGCCTACCGGCTCGACCGCATATTGTATGTCGGCAGGCGGTCCTATCATCGACCCTAAGCTCGAGTGCATCTGTGCAGTCCCGGTCTGCCCATATATGTGCGCTAATTCCGGTGCAGTGCTATTTTCACCGCGTTCGGTCATCGATATACAGTTTGTGGCGGATAAGATCGGTGAAGCGTTTTGTACCGTGGATGGCAAGGGCGCGAAAACTCTGTATGACGGAGATATCATCCGTATTACACGTTCACCGGTCGCCACTAAGCTTGTCCGGCTGAAGGATGTGGATTTTTACAGCCTGCTCAATTATAAGCTTGCCGAACAGAACCCACAGTTTCCGAAATAATTACGTATAAAGGCAGGTCTGTATATGAAAACCAAGCGTCAGGAAAAAATATTGGAGCTGATCGAAAAATACGATGTGGAGACACAGGAGGAGCTGGCAGAGCTGTTAAAAAAGCATGGCTTTGTGGCAACGCAGGCCACCGTGTCGCGCGATATACGCGAATTGCGGTTGGTCAAGGTCTCCTCCGGCGTGCGTGAAGGGCGGCAGACACATTCTAAATACGCGGCGAATTCCGTGCGTAACGAGCTTGACACCCGCGTGACCGATAAATTCAAAGGGATCCTTTCCGAAATGGTGGTCAAGATCAGCTCAGCCGGACATATGGTGGTGCTAAAGACCTATGCCGGTATGGCGCAGGCTGCCTGTGCTACCATCGATTCATTGGAGCTGCCGGATATCGTTGGCTCGCTTGCCGGCGATGATACCATCTTCATCGTGATGGCAACCGAAAATGATGCCGCCGACTTTGTCAAAAAGCTCTCTAAAAGCATTACACATTGACACTTCTGTCGTACCCTATTCGATAAAGGAGGGCTACTATGCTGACCTCTTTACACATTGAAAATATCGCTCTTATAAAACGGTTAGATATCGAGCTGTCTAAAGGCTTTTCGGTTTTTACCGGCGAAACAGGTGCCGGAAAAAGCATCATCATCGATTCGTTAGGCGCCCTGTGCGGTGCGCGCCTGTCGAAGGAGCTTATCCGCGCCGGGGAGTCGTATGCCCTTGTTGAGGGCGTGTTCACCGAGCTTTCTGCCCAAACGTGGAACGCGCTGAGTCCTTAGGTCTTGCCCCCGATGAGGACGGAGGTCTATATGTTTCCCGGAAAATCACCGCCGATGGAAAAAGTTCCGTGCGCATCAATAGCCGCCTTGTTCCGGGTGCGACACTCAGAGAATTGTCCGCACTTCTTATCAATATCCATGGGCAGCACGATAACCAAGAGCTGTTGAAAAAGGAAAAGCACCAGTCGGTATTGGATGCCTATGCCGACAATGCCGCCAATTTATCTGCCTATACCGAAGCCTATGCCGCATACCGCGCGCTCATAAAGGAATACGAAGCGCTTTCCACGGATGATGCGGAAAAGCAGAGAACAGCGGAAATGTTGCGTTTTCAGATCGAAGAGATCAAAACCGTTGACCCCAAAAGCGGCGAGGATGAGAGCCTTGCTTCCGAAAAGAAGCGTCTTTCCAACATCGAAAAGATCACGGAAAATGCCTTAACCGCCTATGGCGTTCTGTTTGCCAATAACCTCAGTGCCGCCGAAAATGCCGATAAGGCGTTGTCCTGCTTACATAGCCTTGCGAAAATGACCGATGGCATGGACGAGTATATCGAGCGCTTGGAAAAGGCACGCTCTGAAATCTATGATATTGCCGAAAGCTTGCATGACTTGGCTGGTGATGCAGAGGAAAATCCGTCTGCAAGGCTTGACAAAATCGAACAAAGACTGTATGATATATATAAGCTGAAACGCAAATACGGAAAAAACTGCGAAGAAATATGCGCCTATCGCGAAAATGCCGAAAAGCGCCTTGCTGAATTGGAACTGTCCGATGTGCGTGCAGCCGAGCTGGAAAAACAGCTTGCACAGATAAAGGTGACCCTGACAAAAGCATCGGAGGCCTTGACCCAAAGCCGCCTGAATGCCGCCGAGCGCCTGAAGCAGGAGATCGAACGGGAATTCGCCTTTTTGGAAATGAATAAGGTTCATTTTAAAGTGCATATTGAGCCAAAGGAGTTTTCCCCGGATGGCGCCGATGAGATCGAATTTCTCATCCAGACCAATGCCGGGCTCCCGTTTTCACCGCTTGCCAAAACGGCCTCCGGTGGCGAGCTGTCGCGTATCATGCTTGCTATCAAAAGCGTCATCGCTAAAAAGGATGGCGTGGAGACGGTGATCTACGATGAGGTGGATGTCGGTATCTCCGGCAAGACCTCCCGCCGCATAGGCATCAAGCTTTTGCAGACTGCCCGTGATG
>CAZAWG010000082.1:0-3180 GCA_964488785.1 uncultured Oscillospiraceae bacterium
GTATAGGTGGTGAGCATATTGCCGTCATCGTCAAAGAGGAAATAATCATCCTTCAGAGTCGTTTCGCTTCCATCGTTCAAGTGATAGGTAGCCTTGTAATAGGGCATGAACAGAATGTCATCAAAATAGAAATCGGTGGTTCCATCCGCCTTGAGCGCCTTTGTCTGGAAGGAGATGGATGAGTAATCGGAGCTGTCCGTCTTGCCGGTAGAAGCATTTCTCGACTTGGAGAAATCGACCGTCTTTGCAAACTGCTTCCAGCCCTTGTTCATTTCGATGCCGATATCGGCGGCAATGTAGCCGTTCTTCATTAACCACAGACAGCCTTCACCTGTATGGGTTTCAGAGGCAAGCGGCGTATAGCTCTTGCGATACTTGCCGGTCACATACACCGGACGCTTGGCGGACATGGTGATCGGTGTCGAGAAGGAAACGCTCGGATAGACATCCCCGGTCGCCTTGACGGCAAGAAGGAGTGCCTTGCTCGAGCTGTTGACCGCGTCCTTGGTCGTGTTATCCACTACGGAAACATTGGATCCTGCCGAAGTCCAGGTACCTAACACGGTGGTGTAGGCGGCCACGCTCTCAGACTCAAAGTCCCAGGGGGATGTGGTCTGATTTAACATATTCAAGCCGGGGGCATAGCCCTTTGCGGCAAGAGCCGTCTGTGTGCTTTCGGTGGATACGCTTTCTTCCGCAGTCGGTTCAACCGTCTCCACAGTCGGAACAGCAAAAGCTATCCCGCTGAAGATCATGCAGAACGAGAGCAGAAAGCATAAAGCCTTGGTGAAATGCTTCTTTGTCATGTTCATTCTCCTTTAAGGTGAATTTGAATATTTAGCATCTTTTATTATACTATTTTCTGCAATAAAAAGCAAGTATCCATTCTACCAAAAAAGCTGACTGTATTTTGTGCAACTTGCTGATTGTGAGAATGTGATATATGTACATATACGAGACATACCGTATTCGCATTCTGGTAAAGCAAAAGGCACAGCCTTCGCTGTGCCTGCTACCGGTGCTTGGTAAGCGATTACTTAACGGCATCCTTCAGAGCCTTGCCGGCCTTGAATGCGGGAACCTTGCAAGCCTCAATGGTGAGCTTCTCGCCGGTCTGGGGGTTCTTGCCTTCTCTTGCGGCTCTTTCTCTGACTTCGAAGTTACCAAAGCCGATCAAAGAAACCTTGTCGCCGTCTGCAAGTGCAGCGGTGATGGCATCGAACGTAGCATTAACGACCTTCTCAGCGTCCTTCTTGGCAACACCGGCCTTTTCGGCTACAGCTGCAACGAGTTCTGTCTTGTTCATGTTTCTTTCCTCCAAAAAAAATAAATATAAACAAACAAAGCAAGCTTATGCTTGTCCTTGGTCACTTGGTATTATAACACGACTGTTTGCAAAAATCAAGAGTCTTTTTGGGGTTTTTTACACTTTTTTACAATTTTACATAGATTAGTCAAGGTGCATTTATTCATAATTATAATTAGTGTGAATATTCATGCTCCCTCATCTTCTATATAACGTTAATTTGTGATAGTTATTTACATTTTCCCCGTTTGTATGTAAAAAAACAGGTGTAGACTATATATTTGTGCGGAAATAGCTTCGCGCAAACTGCAAATAAAGGAGAAATCTCAATGATCCAGGATCTCACCACCGGAAAACCGAGTCATGTCTTGTGGCGGTTCTCCCTGCCCTTACTCGGCAGTATTCTCTTTCAACAATTATATAATATAGCCGACAGCTTTGTTGCTGGAAAATTCATCGGCGACAACGCTCTTGCCGCTGTTGGAAATGCATATGAGGTCACACTTATCTATCTTGCCTTCACGTTTGGATGTAACGTCGGCTGCTCGGTCATCGTGTCACAATTGTTTGGCGGTAAACGCTATAAAGAGCTGAAAACCGCCGTCAGTACCTGCTTTATCGCAAGTACGGTCATTTGTTTGCTTCTGACAGCGGCCGGCTTCCTGTTTATCCCCTCCTTACTTACGCTCATTAAGGTTCCGGAACACATTCTGCAGGACGTTGTGGATTATTTGGATATCTACACATTGGGCTTGGTTTTCCAGTTCTTTTATAATATCTCCACCGGCGTATTTTCCGCACTTGGTGATTCCAAAACACCCTTTATCTTCTTAGCTATTTCTTCGGTGAGCAACATTTTTGTGGATATCCTGTTCGTTCTCCTTGGCGGCGGTGTTAAGGGCGTTGCATGGGCGACCTTCTTATGTCAGGGTGTTAGCGCGATCCTTGCGTTTGTCACCGTTCTGCGCCGCCTTAAGACGATCGAATGCGCCGAAAAAGCCGATGCTTTCTCGGTTCCGCTCTTGCTCAAATTTTTAAAGATTGCAATCCCCTCCACGCTCCAGCAGAGCTTTGTTTCGGTAGGAAATATGTTCATTCAGAGCATCGTCAACAACAGCGGTATGTTGGTCATTGCCGGCTATTCGGCGGTCATCAAGCTGCAAAACTTAGCGATCACCTGTATGAATACCATCGGAAACGCCATGAGCAGCTTTACTGCGCAGAATCTGGGAGCCGGAAAGCATGACCGCGTGCGTGATGGCTTTCGCGCCTGCGCCGGTATGGGTCTGACGCTCGCTGTATTCCTTTCGGCACTCTATCTGTTAGCCGGCCCCTATTTGATCGATATCTTCCGCAGTGCGGACAGTGCCGCCGGGGTCGTGGATGTTGGTATGCGCTTTATCCATATCGTTTCACCCTTCTATGTCGTGGTCACTATGAAGCTCATCGCCGATGGCGTTCTGCGTGGTGCCGGTACGATGGGACGTTATATGGTCGCCACTTTTACCGAGCTGTTCTTGCGCGTCATCCTTGCCTTTGTCTTTTCCTCGTTTTGCGGCGAGGTCGGCATCTGGATGGCTTGGCCGGTCGGCTGGGGGATCGCGGCGGCTATGTCGCTGTTCTTCTATTTCAGCGGTGCGTGGAAAAAATCAATGCTCTGATGCAAGAGTAGGACTGTGGTGTGTCGCAGTCCTACTTTTTTTTATCCCCTCGCCGGAATCTGTTTACGCGTATTGCCCCGGTGCTTCACCGGCACGCAGAGATTTTAATGTCCTCTCATATTCCGGTACGCGGTCACTCTCATTCCTTTTTCTGTATGCTTGAACGCGCGTATTGCCCCGGTGCTTCACCGGAGGAGCTTTTGAAGAAGCGAC
>CAZAWG010000082.1:3280-6679 GCA_964488785.1 uncultured Oscillospiraceae bacterium
CTTGAACGCGCGTATTGCCCCGGTGCTTCACCGGAGGAGCTTTTGAAGAAGCGACAAAAATAGCTCATGTTCTCAAACCCGGATAATCGACATACCGCCTCCACCGAATATAACCCACTCGATAATAATTCCTTCGCACGCTCAAGCTTCAGCCCGTTGATGTACTTGATGGGTGAAAGCCCAAATACACCCTCAAACAGCCGCCGGAAATAAACCACACTCAGATCGCATAGCGCCGCAAGCGTTTCAAGCTCAATTTTTCCCTCATGAAAATGCTCATGAATGTAGTCGATCGCCGGTATCAAGCGCTTGTCACTCTTGAAGAACGGATACGCCATATATCGCACACGACTCATCTCCTGAAGGACCGCATAGGTGTCCGCAAAGCACCGATATTCATAGCCGCTCTTCTTGGCGCGAAACGCCTTTTCTGCACTTTTGAAATGCTCTAAGACCCGAAATGCATTCTTCATGTGTAACACAAACGGTTCAAAAGTCAAATCCTCTGCCAGCGAAAAATTGATGGCATAGCATTCTCCCTCCACCCGGCTGTCCACATAATAGTTCGATTGCCGCGGCAGGAAGATCAGATCGTTTTTGCAAACGACAAGTTCGCGCCCTCCCTCAAAGCGGTATAGCTTCTCCCCCTCTAAATGAAGCGCTATGCCGTACGTTGGCCGATTGCGGTGAAGCGGCTCTCCACAGCCAGCCGGAACACGAATGGCAAGGTTTATTCGCGTGATGACCGGCGTTTTTTCTAAAAAATCCATGTGTCCTTCTCCTTGTATACCGTATCTGTAAATAGTATAGCCTTTTGTATCGAAAAAGTCAAGTCGTATTGTTTCGTTCATTGACTTTTCCACGTTTCTTTCTTATAATAAGGCTGAAATAATCGATAAGGAGACATTCTCATGTTTGCAAACGACCGTTTCTTTTTGGAAAATAAATACCATAAGATCGATGAGCCCTTTAACCCCTTTGACCGCATGGCGTATCATGGCTATGCATTTGACCCGACTACCGGCGATACGGATGAAGAGATCCTTGTCGGCTTGCAGAATATGCGCTCTTCGCTTGAAGCTCTCCCCCACCCGGTCGCAAAGGCAAAAGCCTTTGCGTATGTGTTGGAGCATACGCGCATCGATGTAAACGAGCATGATTTTTTTGTCGGTCTGTACAGCTTAAACCGACTGCCAGGACAGATCTCCTCCGAAGCTTGGAATCAGAAGCTTTTTACCGAAAAGCTTCCGGAGGTGCGCCAGACAATGGACGATCTGTGTCGCAGCGGCGCTGCTACCATCTGGCCGGACTTCGATCATGTCGTGCCGGATTGGAATGCGATCTTGACCCTAGGCTTTCCGGGACTTCTGACACGTGCCATCGAGCATAAAAAGAAGCACGAGGCCGCCGGTACGCTCACCGATGAGGTCAGAGCCTTTTTCGAGGGCATCGAGATCACCTATACCGCCATCCTCGCTCTAATCGACCGGTTATATCGGTATGCAGCCACCCAGACCCACGAAAAGGCAAAGACCTGTGCCGAGTGCTTAAAGCATCTGCATGACGGTGCTGCGCAAAGCTTTTATGAAGCCCTCCAGTGCATCTATCTCTACTTCATGCTTTCCGAATGCTTCGATGGCTATCAGGTGCGCTCGCTTGGAAATGGCTTGGACGCTTCCCTTACGCCTTTTTACCAAAACGACCTTGCACGCGGCGTGAGTGAAGAACAAATCCGCGAATATCTGCGCTATTTTCTCATTCAGTGGTCGGCGATCGGAAACTATTGGGGACAGCCCTTCTATTTGGGCGGTACAAATAAAGAGGGCGGTACGCGGTATAACGACCTGTCGTATGCCATTTTAGAGGTCTACGATGAGCTTGGAATCTATAATCCCAAAATCCAGCTCAAGATCAACCATAACACGCCCGATCGACTGCTGTTTAAGGCGTTCGATATGATACGCCGTGGGCATAGCAGTCTGGTATTCTGCTGTGAGCCGGGCATGATACGCGCGGTCATGAGCTATGGCGCGACCTATGACGAAGCACGGGATATGGATATTCGCGGCTGCTATGAAACAGGTGTGCGTGCAAACGAGGTTTCCACCGGTACCGCCTACGTCAACGCCTTGAAGCCGGTGGAATACGTCTTTTCCAACGGTTTCGACAAGAATTTGGGCAAGGTGCTTGGGCTTCAAACCGGCGCACTTTCGGAGCTTCGTACCTTTGAGGACTTCTATGCAGCCGTGCTTCGCCAATGGGCACAGCTCATTGAAGGCGCTATCGATTGCGCCAACCGCTATGAGCCGTATTTGGGCTATATCAATCCCTCCAATATGTATTCTGCCTGCATGGAGGGAGCGCTCGAAAAAGGCGTGGATGCCTATCAAGGCGGCGTGAAATTCAACAATTCGGCACTTCTCAACTGTGGTCTTGCCAGCCTTGTGGATGCGGTCATGGCGGTAAAGAGCTTTGTATACGATCGGAAAGAAATATCGCTTGAGGAGCTTGGCAAGGCGTTGGAAGCCAACTGGAACGGCTACGAGGTGCTTCACTCGAAAATTCTCAATTCGCCGCACAAATACGGCTGTGGCGATGCGGAAACAGACCGGTATGCCACGGCACTGGCACGCTTTTTCGCTTTCAAGGTCAACAACCGTCCCAATGCACGCGGCGGTGTATTCAAGGCGATCCTGCATTCGGCACGGATGTTTATTGAGCAGGGACATACCACCGGTGCGACCCCGGATGGACGGCACGCCGGTGCGGAGATATCCAAAAACGCTTCCCCCAGTGTCGGCATGGACAAAAACGGCGTGACCGCGCTCATCGGTTCGGTGCTGAAATTAGAGCCATACCTCTATCCCGAATCCTTTTGCCTTGATACCATGCTGCATCCCTCCGCTGTGAGCGGTGAGGAAGGCTTGCAGGTCATGAAAGCGCTGTTATTCACCTATATGCAGGGCGGCGGCATGAGCATTCAGTTCAATGTCTTTGATTTAGATACCTTAAAGGAGGCGCAAAAGCATCCGGATAAATACCGGAACCTACAGGTGCGCGTTTGCGGCTGGAATGTGCTTTGGAACAATTTAAGTGCCACCGAACAGGAAGCGTATATGGAGCGCGCCGCACATACAGCGTTATAGACTATGAACAGGATAAAGATCAAAGAAACACGGATTTTGTCTCAGAAACGCTGTCTCATCGGCGAAGGCCCCCTGTGGGACAGCACAAACAAAATGCTATATTACACCAACGGCGGAGGGCGCGAGATGTGCGTATATGACCTTGCCGCCGGTCGCTTTACGGTACGCAAGCTGCCAACCGACTGAGCGGCGTTTGCACTTGATGAAAAAGACAGGCTGATCGTCTCCACCTCCGAGGGCGTATTCTTGCTGA
>CAZAWG010000083.1:0-6602 GCA_964488785.1 uncultured Oscillospiraceae bacterium
CATAGGTGTGATGTCCTCTGTTCCCAATGAAGGAAAAACGACTAACAGCATCAATCTGGCACTTACCTTTTCGCAGACCGGTGCAAAGGTCATTTTAGTAGACTGCGATCTGCGTAAGCCACGTGTGCATCGCTATTTGAAACGAGATTTAGGCGTAGGTGTATCCAATTATGTCTGTGGGTATGCTGAATTTGACGAGATATTAAATAAGAATGTCCATGCTAATTTAGATCTTATTACGGCAGGCGAATATACCATGAATCCGGTCGAGATCCTCACCTCTGACCGCTTTCGCGAGTTAGTCGAGCAGCTTGCGACAAGCTACGACTTTGTTTTCATCGATACACCGCCCGTCTCGGTGGTGACTGATGCAGTCGTCATCGCCCAGTATTGCTCCGGCGTTGTGGTCGTGACGAAAGCTGAATATACGACTACGGATGTTTTGGATTATACCATCGAGAATCTGCGCAAGGCCGATTCCAAGCTTTTGGGCTTTATCCTGACCAATGTGCAGGATAAACGGCGTCCGTATCGCTACGACCTCTACCAAAAGCAGTATTATAACAGCTGATGCGTGCGCAAAGCCTTTCGCGTCTGCGGGCGTTTCTTCTTATACTTATCGTACTGCAAACGGCTTTCATTTTCGGAAATTCCTTTGCCTCGGTCGAGGAATCCGTATCCATCAGCGGCGGCGTGACTGCCTTTCTCAAGGGACTTCTTGACCCACAGGGGCATATGGATGACGAGTTGTTCCACCATCTTGTCCGAAAAGTAGCGCATTTTACGGAATTTTTCATTCTCAGTGCCTTGTATGCCTTGCTTCGCAGCCTGCTTTCCCAGCCGCTTCGGGATAAGCTCCTTTTGCTTGCCCCGTTTGCCGGACTGCTTACAGCGGTGTGCGATGAATTCATCCAATCCTTCACCGGACGCGGAAGTGTAGTAAGGGATGTTATATTGGATTTCTTCGGCGTTCTGACCGCATTTGCAATGATTTCTGCTTGCCTTTTTTTACTTAATAAGCATAAAAATCAGAATAGAGGAGAGAAGCATTCATGAAACGACTCATTAGCCTTTCCATCGGACGTTTTCAGGAATTGTATGGCGACAAGCGTGCGCTTGAAATTGCAAGGGAGCTTGGCTATGATGCGGTGGATTTTAGCTTTGATGATCCCAAGCTCGATTACCGAAACGCTGCATCGCGCTACGCAAAGAGCGATGAGGAAATCTTCAGCTATTACGATGAGCTTCGTCAGTATGCGCAAGGCTTAGGGCTTTTTGTGTGTCAGACACATAGCCGCTGCGCCGGCTATAAGGACATCCCGGAGGAGGATGCGGCGCTGACGGAAAATGTCCGCCGTGACCTGCTTGCTTCCAAGGCGCTTGGCGCAAAATATTGTGTCGTTCACGCCGTGACTACCATCTTTTTGGGACCGGATGCTGACCCACAGCGTATGCGCGACCTCAATTTCCGTCAGTTTAGCACGCTTCTTCCGTTTGCCAAGCAATACGGTGTGAAGATCGCGACCGAGACGTTTGGAGATGCTGTTCGCTTCGACTGCTGCGATTTCTTTGGTAACATCGATGAATTTATCAAATCGTACCACCGCATCCGCGCTATCGGCGATAATAAGGACTATTTGACCATCTGCGTGGACACGGGACACTCCAATAAGGCGTCGCGCTTCAATAACAATCCGACCCCTGCCGATGTCATCCGTCTGTTAGGAAGCGATATCGAGCTTCTTCATCTCAACGACAACGATAAGCTGACCGATCAACACAAGATCCCTCTCACCGGCACCATCGACTGGGACGATGTGATGAATGCGCTGGATGAAGTCGGCTATAAGGGTGTCTATAACATGGAATTAGGACTTGCGACCATTGGCGGACGTGGCTTGGAGCTTGCTTCGGCGGATTACGCGCAAAAGGTCATGCGTGGAATATTGGAGCGCCGATATGGTGATCAATAAATACGCGGAAAGCGGCGATGCATTTTTGCATCGCCGCTTTCCGCTTGCTGCGATTGTCTGTAGTCCCTGTAGATTTTTATGAATGATCCGATTCCTTCTGCTTTTCCCATTTCGTCCGCGCCTTCCAAAAACCATTGTAGGTCGCATAGCCCACATAGGCGGCGATCTCGGTCTCACTCTTTTGTGTGTTCCTTTTCAGATAGTCGGCTACCCTCATGCGGTATTCCACAAGAGCGTGCGTAAAGGAGAGCCCGGTGCATTTCTTGACTAAGCGTTCGGTGTGTTTTTCGGAAAAATGCAAAAGCGCAGCTAATTCAGCAAGGGAGCAGTTTCCGCTGTAGTGGTTGGAAATGTATTCTTGGATGAGCATGGAAGGGTCGGCTATTTTCTGAAAATGCACAGCACTATCGGAGGTAAAGTCGGCACATAGATACGATAAGAGAGAGGCAAGCTTGGCGCAGCCGGATGGCTCGTTTAAGAGCTTCATACACGCGGTAAGCTCATCTAAAATCGTCCGCGGCACATGGGCAATACAAAAATGCTCGACCGACACGGTGGTCTGAAAGGCAATGCTCTGTGTGCCTGGCTCGGCTTGCGTGCAGCAGTGAAATATGCCCGGTGGGAGTGCAAAGGCGTCTCCGGCTTCAAACGAATGAGAAGCATTGCCGATATAGAAGGTCGTTTTTCCGGCTTGTATCATGTGTAATTCGGTATATTTGTGCTGATGAAGATTCGATGTGGCACGTTTGGGATCAAAAAAGCCGTTTTGCAAAAAGGCTTTTTCTTTTTGTCCACCATGCCAGAATTCAAGCTCGTATTCCATTTTTATTCCTTTCCTAAAAGGACATTAGCACGCTCCGGTTGTCCGAGTGGCGAATTGCCTTTTTGCTTGAAAGACGGTATACTTATAGTATAGCATAATTCAGAGATTTTGCAAGACTATTTTTCAGTTTCTATGAAACACGCTGTCTCAGCGCTCGTCCGAGGGACGGTGAAACGTGTTTTTTCCGTTTTATGCATTTTGCATTGAATAGTCGCCCCGGCGCTTTCGCCGGAGAAAGGAAAGATGAATCTATATGAAGATCCGAAAAATGGGAGAACCGTACCCCATCATGTCCAACCCCTGTGGTAAGGAAAGCTATTTTGCCTGGCCAAGTGCTGTGCGCTTGCAAAACGGCAAAATCGCCGTGACTGCTTCCGGCTACCGCTATGAACACGTTTGTCCCTTTGGGAAAGCCGTCATCTCCTATAGCGAGGACGAGGGAAATTCCTTTACCATCCCGGCTCCGGTCATCAATACCCCCCTCGACGACCGCGATTGCGGCATTACCACCTTTGGAAAGAGCGGCGTCATCGTGACCTCCTTCAATAACGCGCTCTCCTTCCAACGCCTCCATAACCGCAATAACCGCCAGAACCCTGAGCAGTCTAAACTGGGCGCCTTTGTGGAAGCCTATCTGGATATCGTCACACCAGAGGAAGAGAAAGAATACCTCGGCAGTACCTTCCGTATCAGCACGGACGGTGGCGTGACCTTCGGACCCATTCATAAAAGCCCGATCACCTCGCCCCATGGCCCGGTGCAGCTAAAGGACGGTACTATCCTCTGGGTCGGACGTGTGTTCAGCTCCAATGATACCTTCTCGGCACAGCCGACCGGCGTGCAAGCCTATCGCTTAGACCCGAACGATGGACGTATGGAGTATCTGTCTACCATCGAACCGGTCACCGTCGATGGGATTTCTGCGGATAGCTGTGAACCGCATACCATCGAGCTTGCGGATGGCACACTCCTCTGCCATATCCGCGTGCAGAAGTATTTGCCCGATCCGTCTCAGAATATTTTCACCATCTATCAGAGCGAATCGACCGATGGCGGTCGATCCTGGAGCAAGCCCCATGCACTCTTAGACCGTCTGGGCGGCTCACCGGCACATCTGTTTATGCATTCCTCCGGCATTTTGCTGTCGACCTATGGCTATCGCTGCGCCCCCTATGGTGTCAAGGTCATGTTCAGCAAGGATCTCGGCAAGACCTGGGATACCGGACACGAGCTGTATGTAAACGGCGTAAACGACGATCTTGGCTATCCGTGTACCGTGGAGCTTGACGGCGGCGATTTGCTCACCGTGTTCTATGCACACCAGTCAAAGGAAGAACCGGCCATTATTATGGGTCAGAAATGGAGAATTGAAGATGAAGATTAAGGGAATCATGCCGGCACTTGTCACACCGCTTTGCGCGGATGAGTCAATTTGTCTCGAAACACTCGAAAAACTCATGCACGACCTCTGTACCCAGGGCGCAGATGGCTTTTATATCGGCGGCGCGACCGGCGAGGGCCTTGCCTTGAGAGAAGCCGAACGCAAAACATTGGCTGAAGCCGCTGTCCGCTTTGCCGCTAAAGACGGCAAGGAGTGTATTGTCCAGGTCGCAAGCATGGATCATAGCGAAGCGCTTCGCTTAGCCGCTCATGCCGAAGAAGTCGGTGCGGCGGCAATCTCCTCGACAGCTCCGTTGTTTTTTGCCTATGATGAGGATGATGTGTTTGCGTATTATAAGAGCCTTGCTTCCCGCGTGCATATCCCGGTCATGGTGTATTACAGCCCGGCGGTCGCTTTCCGTATGAGCGCCGCCTTTGCAAAACGGCTGTTCTCCATCGATAACGTCACCTCCATCAAATGGACAAGCACCGATTTTTATCAGTTAACACTCTTAAAGCAGATCACGAACGGCGAAATGGCGATCATCAATGGTTTTGATGAAATGCTGCTCTCCGGCCTTGCCGCCGGTGCCGATGGCGGCATCGGAACCACCTATAACTTTGCACTGCCCTATGAGAAAAAGATCTATGAAGCCTTTATAAGCGGCGATATGGAAGGTGCGAAAAGCTATCAACAGAAGGTCGCTTCCGTGGTCGCAGCCTTTAATGGCGGACCGGTCATCCCCGGAACCAAGGCGATTTTGGAGCGTATGGGCTATGCTGTCGGAAATGCGGCTTTCCCCATGAAGCGGTATACCGAGGCACAAAAGGACGAGCTGTTTAGCCGCGTGAAGCCGTTGTTGCCGTAGGGGCTGGACGGGCAAGGTTTGAACGAAAACATAAGGGACTGTAGCCAAATGCTACAGCCCCTTTTTCGTCCTCTCCACCCAGTTTTCTCGAATTTTCTCGAAAATTTTTAATTTTTGTCGTATATATGGAAAATGCTATTTACAAGAACAATTTTTTGTGCTATACTATACACAGGAAAGTTCTGTTATGCAGGACTGCCTGTCTGCACCTGTCGCAGAACAGCTATTATATATTATAATAAGGAAGTAAAAGCATGAGTTTTGATCCATCCGGCAACAAAAGCCGTGCGCGGAACAATGGTTCTTTCCCAAAAGGGAAAAGCAAATCGCGCGATGCATTTTCCTCGTCAAAGCCCACCAAAAAGCATTATAACGATACCTTCGACTCCCATGAGGAGCCATTAAACAACGGCTCGGTGCCCGGTCGCAATGCCGTGCGTGAGTTACTTAAATCCGGTCGTGCTATCGAAAAGATATTCGTCCAAAGTGGCGAACGCGAGGGCTCGATCACGGTGCTGGCTGCCGAAGCACTGTCACGCGGCATTCCGCTTATCGAGGTGGATCGCGCAAAATTAGATGCGCTGTGCGGCTATGAGCAGCATCAGGGCATTGTCGCTATCGCCTCGGAAAAGGAATATGTTTCGGTCGAGGATGTCCTTGCCATCGCCGAAAGCCGCGGTGAAAAGCCGCTCATCATTATCGCCGATGGCATATCCGATCCGCATAACTTAGGTGCGATCATCCGTTGTGCCGAGGGTGCCGGTGCGCACGGTATCATCATCCCCAAGCGCCGCGCCGCCTGCATTACCCCGGCGGTGGTCAAGGCGTCGGCCGGAGCGGTCGAGCATCTGGCGGCGGTCAAATGCACCAATATCACCGAAACCATCAAAAAACTCAAAGAGTTAGGACTCTGGATCTTTGCTGCCGAAGCCGATGGAACGCCCTATGAAAAGTCCGATTTTACCGTTCCCTGCGCCATCGTGGTGGGCAGCGAGGAAAACGGCGTTTCGGAGCTTGTACGCAAAAATTGCGATTTCACCGTATCGATCCCCATGCGCGGGAAGGTCAATTCGCTCAATGTTTCTACAGCAGCAGCTGTACTCTTATACGAAGCCATTCGCCAGCGTAACAGCTGACAGACGTGTTGATCGATAAAACAGAAAGGATGAATGAAGTGTCGGAGAATAAAAACAGGTGGCGCTTTCGGATCCCCTTTGGCAGCTCTGCGTCTGCTGAGGAGGAGGAAAATGCGGGCCTGCTGGAAACGTTTCAAGCTCCGGAGTCCTTGAAAAGCCCTCTGCCGGAGGACGAGGCGCCGAAACAGACGATATCCGAAGAAACGGAAGCCTTTGCGGAAGCTGAGCAAGTCGAGATAGTTGAAGAAAACGAAACAGTCGAAACAGTCGAAGAAATCGAAGAAATCGAAGAAATCGAAGTGCCCGAAGCCCCGGAGAAAGCGGAAGCGGAAGAATTCCTTGTAGCTGACGAAGCAGCGGTAGCCGAGGGAGGGGAGATCGAAAAAACAGCAAAGGAATACTATAATCAACATCATTCCCG
>CAZAWG010000084.1:0-6577 GCA_964488785.1 uncultured Oscillospiraceae bacterium
GTGTTCGTTTTTCGCAGGGTCCGGCTCTTGTGACCGGGCTTTCGGATGGCGCACGTAATGTTTTATGCGCAGCTCTTGCTAAGGAAGAAGCCTTCCTCGGTGAGAACGCCCGAACGCCGCTCATATTGGTGCCGGACGAAAAAACCGCCTATTCCATGCGCTCCAAGCTTTCTGCCTTTTTGGAAAACGTGTGTGTGTTTCCGGCAAGAGATCTGAATTTTCACAACATCGGAGCGGCCTCCAAGGAATGGGAGTATGAACGCTTACGAGTGCTTCATCTGCTTCTGTCGGGCGCTTGCGGTGCAGTCATTGCTGTTCCGGAGGCTGCTCTGGGGCTTTTGCCGCCGCGTGCCTGCTTAGAACGAGGGCAACAGCTCGCGGTCGGTGACACGGTTGGTATCGCCGAATTGCTTCAGACCCTGGAAGCGTTTGGCTATGTACGCGTAGATACCGTCGAGGGAGCCGGACAATATTCGTCACGCGGCGATATTTTAGATATCTTTGTGCCGGACAACGAATATCCGCTCCGTTTGGAATTTTTTGGAGATGAGCTGGATGCCGCCGGCTTTTTCGATACCATGACCCAACGCCGGACGGAAGCCGTCACAAGCCTTACCATCACGCCTGTGCGCGAGACGGTGATTCCGGCAGATAAGCGTGGGGAGATAGAAAGTCGCGTGGATGCGCTCATTGCCGCGGCGCTCAAAAAGAAGGATCAGACGCTTGCCGAAAAGTTAGAAAAGGAACGGCACGAGCTGACACAGCCGGATTTTGCTGCTATCGATAAATATCTTCCGTTTTTGTACGACTGCTTTACCACACTGTTTGATTATGCAGAGGGTGTGTGCATCGTATGCGACTATCCGCGTGTACGTGAGCGGCTAAAGGCTTATTTGTGGCAGCTCGGCGAAACGCTCACCGACCTTGCCGCCGCCGGGGAACTGAGCCTTCGCGACGGCGAATGGTGCAAGGACTATGAGTATCTGAAATACCTTTTGCTCAAGCGTCCGGCAGTTGTGACCGACCCGTTCACCGGCACGCCGGATTTTGAGATATCCGGCTTGTTTGAATTTGCTTCGCGCCAGACAGTAAGCGTGGAAGTTGATGTCGAGGTGCTTTGCGACGACCTGTTGGGCTATCTGGGCAGCGGCTGTCGAACCGCCGTGTGCGTGCGCGGAACGGCTCATGCCGCCGAATTGTACGATATGCTATCCGAGCGCGGCATAAAAGCTGTGATCTCTTCGGGCGTGATGCTTGCGGAAATGTCGGATAAGCACGTTTATATCTTACCGAAAAGCAGTCCGACAGACGAATATGTGGGCTTTGAGCTGACGCGCTCGCGCTTTGCCCTGCTATGCGAAAGCAATGCGACCCAGGAATCCTCGGCGCGTGCTGTGCGTACAAAGGAAAAAAGTGCCCGATCGGCGCAGAAGAAGCTCCTCTCCTATTTAGAGCTGACCGAGGGCGACTATGTGGTGCATGAATTGCATGGCATTGGACAGTATCAGGGTATCAAAACGCTAACGGTCGCCGGGATCACGCGCGATTATATCACCATCAAATACGCCGGTAAGGATGCATTGTATGTTCCGTGTGACCAAATGGATAAGGTTTCCAAATATTCCGGCAAGAGCGACACGGTAGTCTTATCCAAAATGGGCGGCAGCGATTGGGTCAAGAAAAAGACCCGTGCCAAAAAGGCGGCTAAGGATATGGCAAAGGAGCTGATCGCGTTGTATGCCGAGCGCAGCCGCCGTCCGGGCTATGCTTTTTCGCCGGATACCGAATGGCAGCGCGAATTTGAGGCTGGCTTTGAGTATGAGGAGACGGACGGACAATTGCAGGCTGTGCGCGAGATCAAGCGCGACATGGAAAAGCCCTGTCCGATGGATCGACTGTTATGCGGCGATGTGGGCTTTGGAAAAACCGAGGTGGCGCTTCGTGCCGCCTTCAAGGCGGTCATGGACGGCAAACAGGTGGCGGTGTTAGTGCCGACCACCATTCTGGCGTTCCAGCATTTTCGCACGTTTTGCTCACGTATGCATGGGTTCCCCTTACGCATTGAAATGCTGTCGCGGTACGTTTCGCCAAAGAATGCAAAGACCGTTTTACAGAAATTGGAAAGCGGCGAAGTGGATATCGTAGTCGGTACCCATAAGCTGCTCGGAAAGAATGTCAAATTCAAAGATCTCGGCTTGCTCATCGTAGACGAGGAGCAGCGCTTTGGTGTGGCACACAAGGAGCGCCTCAAGGAAATGGCAAAGCAGGTGGATGTGCTGACACTGACGGCTACCCCCATTCCGCGCACCTTTAATATGGCACTTGTCGGCATTCGCGATATGTCGGTATTGGAGGAAGCCCCCATTGACCGTCATCCCGTGCAGACGTATGTGTTGGAACACGACCGCACCATTTTGTACGAAGCCATCAAAAAAGAACTGCGACGCGGCGGGCAGGTCTTTTATCTGCACAACCGCGTGGAGGATATCCTGACTGTGGCGGCCCAGATCAAGGAAGCCGCACCGGAAGCGGTGGTAGAGGTAGCACACGGACAGATGGATAAGGAAGAGATATCGTCCATCTGGTACGACATGACCGAGGGCAAGATCGATGTTCTGGTCTGCACCACCATCATCGAAACCGGTGTGGATGTCCCCAACGCCAATACGCTTATCATCGAGGATGCCGACCGCATGGGACTTGCCCAGCTCCATCAGATACGCGGACGTGTGGGGCGCTCCAATCGCCGTGCGTTTGCCTATCTGACCTATAAGCCGGAGAGTCTTTTGAATGAGATCGCTGAAAAGCGCCTTGTCGCCATCAAGGAATTCACCGAATTCGGCTCCGGCTTCAAGATCGCCATGCGCGACCTGGAGATACGGGGGGCAGGAAATCTGTTAGGAGCCGAGCAGTCGGGACATCTGGAGGCTGTGGGGTATGATCTGTTCGTCAAGCTGCTCGAGCAGGCGGTCTTAGAGGAAAAGGGCGAAGCTGTCAAGGAAAGACCCGAATGTGTGGTCGATCTCGGCGTGAGCGCTTATATTCCCGAACGCTATATCAAGCGTCCGTCCGGACGTATCGAAATGTACAAGCGTATTTCGGAGATCCGTACAAAGGCCGACATGGAGGATGTGGCAGCCGAATTGACCGATCGCTATGGCGCTATCCCGAAGGAAACTAAGAATCTTCTGACAGTGGCGTCGGTACGGGCACGCTGCTCGGCTCTGGGCTTTGTGCGCGTGGAATACAAAAACGGAAAGCTTGCGGTGTATCCCTCCGAAGCACCGACCAAGGAACAGTCGATCGCACTTGCCATGAAATTTCCCGGCAAAGTGCTGACTTCCCTGGGCAAAAATCCGTGCTACAACGTAAAAGCCGCCTCGCCGGAGGATATGGGGCGTGTGTTGGAAGAAATATTTAAGATTTATTCACCAAACGACTGAACAAATGTGGTATAATTATTTAGTTAAAATAGTGCGGTTATGCCGCAAAGACGACCAAAGGAGGCACGTTTTCCATGAAAAAGAAACTGCAAAGGCTGTTGGCGTTCTGCGTGGCCTTCGCTTTATGCATAGGACTTGCCGGCTGTGGTGGGGATACCACTCCCTCCGCTCTGTATATGCAAGAGGGCGGCGCTGTGACGGTCAACTTTATGTATCTGCTCACGGCCATTCAAAAAGCCATGTATGCCAGTGTGGCTGAAGCAAACGATGGAGACTGGGATACCATCGTCAATGCGGAAAAGGGAACGACCCTTGCCGATCTGTTAAGCGACGTGACACTCCGGGCAGCCAAAAGCTCGCTCATCTGTGAATATCTGCATGATAAGGTATATGGTCTGAAGCTGACCGATGAGCAGAAAAAAACGATCGATGATCAAATGACCTCTCTTGCTTCCAAAGCCGGTTCTAAAAAAGCCTTAGAGGAACAGCTGTCCGCCTATAGTGCCGATTCTAAAACCATGCGCCGGTATTTGGAGCTTACGGTCAAGCAGACAGCTCTGTACAACTATTTCTATGGCAATAATGGCATTTTTGCTATCTCTGAAAATGCTGTAAAGGACTATTTCAAAAATAACTATCACATTGTGACCCATATCTATTTCGATCTGTCCCCTAAGCTCAAGGAGGACGGAACGACTGTTTCGCTCACCGATGAGGAGGTCGCTGCCAAGCGCGCGATAGCCGAAGAGGTATATAACCGTATCTTGGCCGGTGAGGACTTCTACACCCTAAAGGCGGAATACAGCGAGGATGCCTACGAAAGCGAATACTATCCGAACGGCTTTTTTGTCACCGGGGATACCACGTTCCCGACAGAATTTACCGCAGCCGCCATGGAAATGGAGGTCGGCGAATATCGCTTGACGGAAAGTGGCTCCAGCTCAAAGGGAATCCATATCCTGTATAAGCTACCGATGGATGAGACACTCTACAACACCAATTCCTCGGTGTATGCAAGCATCCAGAGCCAGTTGATCTCCGCAGATTTTGACACACGCTTAGGGGAATATCTGGATAAAGTACAGGTCAACGAGGAAGAAATGGCGAAGGTCAATATCCGGATCGTTCCGGAATATGCCTATTAAAAGAAAGCAGAAAACGGTCAGGGAGGTTTAGGGTATGCGTGTTATGAGCCGCAGAGGCAAGGAGCGTATCTTTTTTGGAGTGCTGTTTTTGCTCGGCTTTTTGATCAGTGCCTCGATTTGGCCGTATGCCGGCGTTTCCTTTGATAAGGGGCAGACCCACGTGACCTCCGACCTTATGTATGCGTTATGCATTGTGAGCGGGATGATAGCAGAGGATAAAAAGAGCGTTTCGTTGGAAGCTCTTGCTTTGGGCGCATTTGCCGATTTCTTTGTGGCACCGCCGGTCCATCTGTCGCCGCTGTTGTTCTTTCTTGCCGGATACCTGGCAAGATATACCGTCGGCGTGTTTTCGGGAGTCAATGCCGGGACTGCGGCGGTGGCTTCCATCCCGTTCTATTTGCTGCGCAGTATAACGGGTGGGGTCTATTTGTTGGCGGCCGGGGAGGAAAGCTTTTCTTTTGCCGTGAAAAGCATTCTGCTTCCGGAGCTTGCCTGTAACGTGGCGACCGCCTTTTTTGTCTACCTAATCGTCAGCTTTTTCTATAAAAGGATCGTGTGCCGCCGCAAAGGCGGAGCGGATATTCGCTATTGAGTATAGACGCGCAAGCGTTCATAATATTCTTTTGGAGTGTGACTATGACTGAAAACTGTAATGCCGTGATCGGACAATCCGGCGGACCGACCAGTGCCATCAACGCCACCCTTGCCGGCTGTCTTGCCGGCTGTCTTGCCGAAAAGCGCGTTGATCGTGTGTACGGTATGTGCAATGGGATCGAGGGCTTCATGAACGAAGAGCTTTTGGAACTGAACGACCGCTTTGCCGATGCCAAAAACCTGGAGCTTTTGCGCTTAACACCAGCCTCTGCCCTCGGCTCCTGTCGCGTTAAGCTGAAGGAGAAGACACAGTTTGAGCGTATTTTTGAGATCATCGAAAAATATAAGCTCGGCTTCTTCTTCTACATCGGCGGTAACGACAGTATGGATGCGGTGGATAAGCTCGAACGCTACCGCGATACGCATCCCGGCTGTAACCCCATGCAGACACGCTTCATCGGCGTCCCGAAAACCATCGATAACGACCTGTGCTTTACAGACCATACCCCCGGCTTTGGTTCGGCTGCCAAATTTATCGCTTCGACCCTTGCTGAGATTGCGCGCGACTGTGCAGTGTATCGCCAAAAGGCGGTGACGGTGGTCGAGCTGATGGGACGTGATGCCGGATGGCTCACAGCATCCGCTGCGTTGACAAAGGAAATTGCCGGACTCGGTGCAGACCTTATCTATCTTCCGGAGGTCCCGTTTGACCCGGAGCGCTTTTTGAGCGACGTGATGAATATGCTTAATGTGCCGGGCAAGAACTTCGTTTTAGTCGCCGTTTCCGAGGGAATTCGCAATAAAGAGGGCGAATACGTGGCAGCGGCCGCTATGAGCGGTGTTGTGGATATTTTCGGACACGCTTATCTTTCGGGTATCGGAAAATATTTGGAAAACCTGATTCGCGATGAGGTCGGCTGTAAATGCCGTTCGGTCGAGCTGAGCGTTTTGCAGCGCTGTGCCGCACACATGGCTTCCGCAAGAGATCTTGACGAATCGGTTGCCATCGGCAAAGCAGCAGTATCTGCCGCCGCCGCCGGAAAGACCGGGCGCATGATGACCTTCCGGCGTACCGGAAACGCTCCCTATGCCATCGAAATAAGCGATGAAGATATTTCGCTCTGTGCGAATAAGGTCCGTCCCGTTCCGGCAGAGTTTATCGCACCGGATGGTAAGGGCGTGACTCGTGCGTGCCTTGATTATCTGCTTCCGCTCATCGAAGGGGAGTGTCAGACGGTCTACGAGCGTGGAATTCCGATGCACTATTCTTTTTAAGGCATAAACTAATCGTCAAATTGAACAGTTTTTTTTGCCGAAAATATACGGATTCAACAAAAAAACAGTTGCTTCTTGACATCTGCGTTTGCTTGGTGTAAAATATAAGATGTTAATATG
>CAZAWG010000085.1:0-6555 GCA_964488785.1 uncultured Oscillospiraceae bacterium
TTCGGGAACGTTATCTGCGCCGTAGCACTTAACGTCTGCGCGCGGGCCCTTGGAGTAAGGAACCTCTTTGATGACCTTGACCTGCTCGGTGAAGGGATCAAATTCCGTTTCAACATAGGTGAAGCCGTTGATACGGGAGATGATGAAAGCGGCATCCTTACCGAGTCCGTTCAAGATAACGCGAAGCGGCTTTGTACGAACCTTATTGGCATTGAGAGCGATCTTAATAGCGCCTTCAGCAGCGGCAAAGGATTCATGACCGGCTAAGAAGCAGAAGCATTCGGTTTCTTCCGAAAGAAGCATCTTGCCGAGGTTACCATGGCCAAGACCGACCTTACGGTTGTCAGCGACCGAGCCGGGGATACAGAAAGCCTGCAAGCCTTCGCCGATAGCGGCAGCGGCATCTGCGGCCTTGGTGCAGCCCTTCTTGAGAGCGATAGCGCAGCCAACGGTATATGCCCAAACAGCGTTCTCGAAGCAGATCGGTTGGGTCTCGCGAACGATCTTATCACAGTCAATGCCCTTAGCAAGCGTGATATCCTTACATTCCTCGATGGAGGAGATGCCATATTCCTTCAAAACAGCATTGATCTTATCAACGCGTCTTTCATAGTTTTCAAAAAGTGCCATGTCTGCTGCCTCCCTTATCAGTTCTTACGGGGATCGATGTACTTGACAGCTTCATCGAATCGACCGTAGGTGCCCATTGCTTTCTTATATGCTTCGTTCGGCTCGTCGCCCTTCTTGATGAAGTCGGTCATTTTGCCGAGGGAAACGAACTCATAGCCGATGACCTGATCATCAGCATCTAAAGCCATACGGGTAACATAGCCTTCAGCCATTTCGAGGTAGCGAACGCCCTTCTGAGCCGTACCGTACATGGTGCCGACCTGGGAACGGGTGCCCTTACCGAGGTCCTCAAGACCTGCGCCGATGGTCAAGCCGTTTTCGGAGAAAGCGGACTGGGTTCTGCCGTATACGATCTGCAAGAACAGCTCGCGCATAGCCGTATTGATGGCATCGCAGACGAGGTCGGTATTGAGAGCTTCGAGGATGGTTTTACCGGGAAGAATTTCAGCAGCCATAGCAGCCGAGTGGGTCATACCGGAACATCCGATGGTCTCCACGAGTGCTTCCTGGATAACACCGTCCTTAACGTTCAAGGACAGCTTGCAGGCGCCCTGCTGGGGAGCGCACCAGCCGATTCCGTGCGTAAAGCCGGAAATATCGCTGATCTGCTTTGCATTTACCCATTTACCTTCTTCGGGGATGGGAGCGGGATCGTGCTTGGGTCCCTTGGCAACGACGCACATTTCTTCAACTTCCTTGCTGAGAATGTACTCGCGTTTGGTTTCATTGCTCATGGTTCTTACTCCTTACTTTTTGATATCAATATTATTTCAAAAGAAATGAAAAATATTAGCGGATTTTATTTGCAGCAAGCGGTGATGACTTCGCCCATCATACCGGGCACGCAGCCGGCGGCATTGGATTCATCGGTATCGATATGCATAGCAGGGGAGAATTTATCGCTCACGCGGATGACCACATCGCCGAACACGGTCTTACGTCCATCGGAATCGACCTTGACGCAGACGATCTGCTTATCGGCAACGCCCATTTCAGCGGCTGCCTCAGGGGTGAGATGGATATGACGCTTAGCGGCGATCACACCTTCGGAAATTTCGACCTCACCGCACGGACCGATGATCTTACAGGCACCGCTTCCGGCGATATCGCCCGATTCGCGCACCGGAGCCTTCACGCCGAGGGTACGTGCATCGGTCAAAGAGATCTCGACCTGGGTTGCGTTTCTGGCCGGACCTAAAATGCTGATGTTCTTGATCTCTTTCTTTTCGCCGACAACGGTCACTCTTTCCTCGCAGGCGAACTGACCGGGCTGAGACAGAGCCTTCTTAAAGGTCAGCTCATGACCGGCGCCGAACAGGATATCGATGTGTTCCTTGGACAGATGAACGTGTCTTGCAGAGGTTTCAATAAGTACTTGTGCCATGACTGTATCTCCTTAAAAATAGTATTAGCAAGCTTTAATCGACCGGGTAGGCGATGGTGGTCATGAGAGCCATTTCCACCGCCGAGGTGTCAAGACGGGAATACTGGGCGACCACGGGCTCGGTGCTTTCGACAAGCAGAGCATAGGGGGTGTCGCGCGGGATCTTTTCGCCGCTTACACTCACAGCGCGGTCTAAGCGGATGTGATGTGTGCGGTTAGCGGGGCAGGCAGCGGTAAAGCCGGTCATCGGTTCGCGATCCTCAAAATAGAGGGTGAGCGTGATGGTTGCATCCTTATCGGAGGTGTTGAGAACACAAACGGCTTCGTGGCTGACCTGCTCGTTTAATGAAACGGAGTGAAGAAAGCCATCCGGGATGAGCCATACCTTTTTTCCATAGGCCTTTGTCATTTTTGTCACAATCCTTTCTATGCAGATATCCAAGGATACCCAACATAATTCACTTAATTATAGCACATTATGACACGATATAAAAGGATATTCTGTTAATTTTTTCATATATGCGCACAAAGTGCCGGACACTTGACTTTATTACGAGCAAATGTCCGGCGTTGTTATTGCTGGTTCGGTTATGAGCCTATGGGCAGTAACAGCTTTTCGGCGTTCTTCTGTAAAAGCCGGACAGAAGCTATTCCGCATTTCTTCTCAATGACGGCATAGGCCTCTGCCAGATTCGGGGGGCGTTTTACGGTATCGTGACAATCCGAAGCGACCACGTCCACATAGCCCGCTTCCAGAGCCTTGAGAGCAAAGCGGCGATCAAAGAAGCCATCAAGTAGACATTCGGCATCGATCTGAATATAGCCCAAGCTCATGAAGCGTTGCGAGATCGCGAATTTTGCGCAAAAAGGGATAGCGTTCGACATGGGCGATGATGGGCACGATGTTGAAATAGGACATGATCCGGTCGATGAGCGGAAGTGCTTCCTCAAGCCTTGCGGCAGAATGGGGGATTTCCAGCAATGCACGGTTCGTACCTTCGAAGCAAAGGTCGTGAAAGTTGGGCAGATTGAGTAAAAACGGATCGATATGCACCTCTGCACCGCGGAGCAGGCGAATCGAAGGTTCCTTTTCGGCGCACGCTTCCTGAAGAGCCACAAAGCGTGCATTTCGTTTTGTGACGAAATCTGAATAGGGAGTACGCTCTGAATAGTAATGGGAGGTCGTCACAAAGGTTGTTACACCGGTCTGTACTGCATTTTTGAGCAAGCTTAGGCTTTCGTCCAAGGCTTTCGGCCCATCATCGATACCAAATAATATATGTGTATGCAGATCGACCATACGTATCAAAGATCCTTCTCTGTGTTCTCACTGTACGAATACTCGCTGTAATAATCCTTCATTCGATATGCCCCTTTCTTACTGTTTGGAATACGGTTCAGTATGACACCTAACAGATTTCCCTTAGCAAAGCGAACCGCTTCGACTGCTTTATTGACATCCGGAATGGTGGCTTTTCCATAGGAGACTACGAAAGCCACGCCATCGACCTTTGGGGTTAATGCGAGGGCATCTGTCACAAGGGCTACGGGCGGGGTATCAAGAATGATATAATCATAGTATTCTTCAAAATCTGAAAGCAGGCAGCTCATGGCTTTACTGCCCAACAGCTCCGATGGATTCGGCGGAATAATGCCGGAGGGCAACACGGAAAAATTGGGCATATTAGGAACCGAGTATACGCATTCTTCGCGCTTATTCATGCCGGAAAGAATATTTGACAGTCCGCGGCGACTTTCAATGTTGAAATAGCGATGAACACTGGGCTTACGCATATCGGCATCGATCAGAAGGACGCGAGTACCGTTTTGTGCAAGCGATATGGACAGATTGACAGCTGTAGTTGTTTTTCCTTCGCCGGGACCGGCACTGGTGATCAGCACCTTGCGGCAGGTATGTCCTTCTAAGGATGGAAATGCAAACAGTAAATTGGTACGCAGAGCTTTATAGGATTCAACAAGCTTAAAATCCTTTGCTGTATCGATCGTAAGAATGCTGGTTGAGGACGGATTGTTATTCGAACTTATTGGTTTTCTCATTATTTTTACTTCGCTTTCACTGTATTTTGTGGTGGACAAAGCTTTACTTTTTTCTACGTTCGGGGGTTCGCTCCGGGATGGTTGCAAGAACGGTCAAGCCCAATAGAGACAGTGATTTTTCGTCTTTTATATGTATATCCGTCGTTTCCAAAATCAGGCACACGCACAGAGCGATCAACGCTCCAACTATAAAGCCAAGGAGCAGATAGACAGGCATGCTAAATGATATGGAACTCTCTGGAAAACGGGCATTGTCGATAATGCGAAGCGTATTCTCGGCACCGGGACGCTTTTCGATCAGGTACGGTTCCGACTCCTCCTCAATACAACGTGCAATAATGAAAGCGTCAGCCTGGTCAGTGGTCGTGACAGTCACGGTATAGGATTCCAATTCCTCCTGGAAGCTGTAAGCAATGGCGGCATATAGCTCATCGCCGGTATACTTGTGTTTAATGCTGTCTTTCTGATTCAGCTTTTGTGCGATATGCTCAGCAAAGTTATGGGTTTTAAGGATCTCTATGTAGCTTGGCACGACCATACGCGAAAGAACTGTTTCGCGCTGTGCTTTGATTGAGGCAGAGGAATTGTCTGCTGTGGAATCAAGCATACTTTGTCCTGTTGTATCAACAAAATATTTTGAAACGGCCTGATAGCGTGGTGTCAGCAGAAACAGACAATAATACAGAGCTGCCGAAGCACCTAATAGTGCGGCGACCAAAATGATCGTGAAGCGTTTGATGACAAGACCGAGAAGATCGGTTAGAGAAAATTCACGTTTATCCATAATTGAGTGGATCCTTTCCATATATGCATATTACAATACACTATATTTTATATGATAGCACAGGATTTATTTAAAATCAAGAGCAATTTTAAATATAATGAGAATATTTACAAATATCTGAACAAACAGATCATTGGATCAGCTTGCGTAGTATTTCTGCAATTATGGTTTCAATGCTTTTGTCAGCGCAATCTAAGGTAAGGTCTGCAAACTTTTGATAGAAGGGGAGTCGGTAGTTGTAAATATCGCGGAGCGATTCGCCCTTTTCGGCGGCAATGCCACGTGTTGCATACGCCCCAACGCGCTTTTGGATGCTGCTGTAGGGAAGCGCAAGATACACACACGTTCCGTTCTTTTTCAAATGTTCCATGCTTTTTTCGCGCAAAACCGCGCTGCCGCCGGTCGATATCACGCTTGCTTTTCCGGAAAGCTCGAGTGAAAGAATAGCTTTCTCCTCTTCGTCTAACAGCCCGTTCACGCCGACCCGTTCGAGGGTCTTATATAAAAGTTCGCCGGTACGATTCTGGATAACGATATCGGTATCCACAAAATCAACGCCCAGGGTTTTGGCGAGAATGACCCCCAGCGTGCTTTTCCCGGAGCCGGGCATCCCGATCAAAATGATATTTTTCATGAGTTTCAAACCTTTCGCGTCACTTGCCCTGCTTTTCTGCATACGCTTTGGCGGCGGCCAGCGTATTTTTCATCAGCATGGTAATGGTCATGGGTCCCACACCGCCCGGAACCGGGGTGATATAGGAGGCCTTGGGCTCACAGGTAGCAAAATCGATGTCACCGGTCAGCTTTCCCTCGGCGTTGCGGTTCATACCGACATCGATCAGCACGGCACCCTCCTTGACCATATCGCCGGTCAGAAAATCGGCTTTTCCAATTGCCATGACTAAAATGTCCGCGCGGCGTGTTACCTCGGCAAGCTTTTTTGTGCGCGAATGGCAGATGGTGACGGTTCCGTTGGCGTGCAAAAGCAGCATTGCCATGGGCTTGCCCACGATATCGCTACGACCAACGATTACGCATTCCTTGCCGGTCGGGTCGATGTCATATTCCTTTAGCAGTTCCATGACGCCTGCCGGTGTACAGGGCAAAAAGCGATAATCGCCGATCATGATACGTCCGACATTGGTCGGATGGAACGCATCCACATCCTTGTCGGGGGAGATATTGTTGACGATGAGCGATTCATCCAAGTGCCCGGGCAGGGGAGACTGCACCAAGATTCCGTGAATATCGGCGCGGTCGTTGAGGACATGAACCAGGTCAAGCAGGTCCTTTTCGGTCGTTTCAGCCGGAAGCTCATAAATTTCCGAGCGATAGCCGACTTCCTCGCAGGCTTTTCCCTTGTTGCGAACATAGATTTTAGAAGCAGGGTCCTCGCCGACGATGATGACCGCAAGTCCCGGACGAATGCCGGTCTTGGCAGCAAATTCCTCCGTTTCCTCTTTTAGTGCGGCACGAAGCTTTGCCGAAAGTGCTTTTCCATCCATACGAATAGCCATGTTTATAGTCCACCTTTTTGTTTTTTATTTTTATTTTTGACGGCGAAAACGGCAAGAAGCACCGAGCCGACAAGAAAGCACAGGAATGCGAGGAGCTGTGAAATGCGGATAGAGCCGACATATAGGCTGTCGCCGCGCAAGCCCTCGAGGAACGCACGACCGAAGCCGTACCAGGTCAGATA
>CAZAWG010000086.1:0-6527 GCA_964488785.1 uncultured Oscillospiraceae bacterium
TGCCGATCTGCGTTACAAGCTGGCTCGAAAGGCTGCACGAATTAAGCAATTAGAGTTGGAAAACGAACCGATGCGGGATTTTCTCTCGCTCACAGAAAGGAAGCGAGAACAAGCGTAAAATATAGGGTGATCTATCGTCACAAGGATAAATATTCAATCAGCGAAATGTGCCGGTATGGCTTGAACGGCAAGGAATACACAAGGATCCTAAAACTGTTCTTCGTGTCCTGCAGAAATACAATCTGCTTTCTGCGGAAAATTTCTTCTCGATCCTCAAAACCGAGTGCATCTACCGCACCAAACTCAAAACTTATGAGGAAGCTCGCCTCCTTATAGGTGCATACATACAGTTCTACAACAACGAACGTATTCAACTTAAAACAAAACTGACACCACTCGAAAAGCGATGTCAATTCGTTGCCTGATTTTTATTGTTTTCTACCGTAGGGGGGCTTTTTGTGCTGTCCGTACAATTTGGGGCAGTTCAAATTTACTTTGGAAATTCACTTTTATAAAATGTGCGCCGGAATTTCCGAAAAGTCTATTGACATTTTGCAAAACAGAGCTATAATATATAGGAAACGACAGAGGGGATGTCCCCCACTCGACAGAATACATTTACAAAGGAGAATCGTTATGCGTATTATGACCACCAACATCTGGGGCGATTATTTCGGGAACCCGGTAGATATTCGCTTAGCTGGCATTTTGAGCGTTTACGAAGCTTATGACCCCGATGTGATCGGCCTTCAGGAGATCACCCCCGGCTGGTACAACAGCAAGCTGTTTGCACACCTTTCGGAAAAATACCGTCTGATCGGTACAAAATTAAGCGATAACTTCAATTTTGTGCCTATGGCAGTAAAAAAGGAATATCAACTGTTAGCTGACGGCTATGAGTTTCTGTTCGAAACACCCGATGTGACCAAGGCTATCACCTGGGCCGTGCTTACCGACCCTGAGAGCGGTAAGACCTTTGCCGTGTGCAATACGCATTTCTGGTGGATGTATATAGGCACACGGGAGCATGATGCCATCCGCGAAAAGAATGCACATCAGCTGTCCTGCTTGATGAAATATCTGCATGACCGCTTTGACTGCCCGGTATTTGCCTTTGGCGATATGAACACGACCTGCTCAAGCGGTGTGTTTGAGGTGGTATATCCGCTTCATCATGTGGAGCAGCTCTTTACGCTTGCCGCCGAAAAGGACGATGTGTCCTCCTATCATGGTGACCCGGTCGCCGATGAAAAGGGCTTCTACCACGGCAAAACAACGGAGAACGATCACACCGGCTCGATCGACCATATCATAGGCATGGGAGAGGGCTATCGCGTGAAGGAATATCGCATCGTCACCGATCAGCCGGTATTGGATGCCACCGACCATTCGCCGGCACACGGGAGCATGATGCCATCCGCGAAAAGAATGCACAGCTGTCCTGCTTGATGAAATATCTGCATGACCGCTTTGACTGCCCGGTATTTGCCTTTGGCGATATGAACACGACCTGCTCAAGCGGTGTGTTTGAGGTGGTATATCCGCTTCATCATGTGGAGCAGCTCTTTACGCTTGCCGCCGAAAAGGACGATGTGTCCTCCTATCATGGTGACCCGGTCGCCGATGAAAAGGGCTTCTACCACGGCAAAACAACGGAGAACGATCACACCGGCTCGATCGACCATATCATAGGCATGGGAGAGGGCTATCGCGTGAAGGAATATCGCATCGTCACCGATCAGCCGGTATTGGATGCCACCGACCATTCGCCGGTGTATGCTGATATCGAATGGCTTTGAGAAAAACGGAAAAAAGGTGTTCTATGAAGAAGATCAAGCTTCACAGTGAAACAGTCTATATTTTCGGCATCGTTCTGCTTGCCTTTTCGGTGGCAATGCTGACAGCTGCCGATTTCGGTATTTCCATGATCGTGGCACCGGCATATATTTTGAGCGTAAAGACCGGCTTTCTCACCTTCGGCCAGGCGGAATACGTCATTCAGGCGTTTCTGTTTGTGGGGTTCTGTGTGGTGATGAAGCGCTTTCGCGTAGTGTATCTTTCCTCGTTCCTCACCTGTCTGATCTATGGCGCAGTACTCGACTTATGGCGGCTGCTGCCGCTTTTTGACCCGAACATCACGCCGCCCGGAAGCATGGGAATGTCCCTTCGTGTGGGGATGTTTATCGTTGGGATATTGCTTACCTCTTTCTCGGTCGCCTGCTTTTTCAAGACCTACTTATATCCGCAGGTATACGATTTCTTTGTCAAGGGTATCAGCGCGAAATTCCACAAGAATCGTTCGGTGTTCAAGACTGTCTTTGACCTGTCCTGCCTTGCGGTGGGAACCATTATGACGCTTGTGTTTTTCGGCAGCTTTGTCGGCATACGCTGGGGAACACTGCTCATGGCACTCATCAATGGGACCATCATCGGCTTCTGCGATAAGCTCATTGACAGGGTATTCGAGATCACACCGGTTTTTGCACGTCTTGCCGCACGCTTTGATCTGGATGCGTGAAGGGTTCGTAAAAGCATTTACATAGTATCTATATAAAAACAGCATGAACACATTTTTTGTTCATGTTGTTTTATTTATATCCGATATCGCGGCAGAAACCGTCTTATTTCCTTTACAACAAATTTTGACGCGAAACATTTGAGCGCTACCTTTTTCGTGTATACTATAGAAGCTCGAATGCAAGAGTTCGAAATCGATTTTACAGAAAATAAGAAAGGAATGAACTGAAAATGCAGTCCGTTTCCATGGTTTATGATGTCCGTTCCATCCATTCCATCCGCGAGCTGGTCGAAACCAGCGTGGATATGTATGCCAAATGCACCGCTTTTGTTTTAAAAAATAAAAACCGCACGTATGAGTTGACCTACGAAAAGCTGTTTTCGGATATCCGCGCTCTGTCGAGCGTGCTTTGCGCCAAAGGGCTTGAAAACAAAAAAATCGCCGTCATCGGCAAAAATTCCTATGCATGGGCACTCACCTATCTGACCGTGACCAGCGGCGTTGGTGTGATCGTGCCGGTGGACAAGGATCTTAAGCAACCGGAGATCGAAAATATCTTGACCCTATCCGGAGCAGCAGCGATAATATATGCCGATGAGCTGTCCAAAACCATCGAGTCTATCCCTCTTTCGCTGGAAAAGATCGCCATGCGCGATTTTGAAGTGCTGCTTTCGGAAGGCGAAGCCCTGCGCCTTGCGGGTGACCGGGCCTATGAAGCGCACAAGATCGATCCGTTTTCACTCGGCATTTTATTGTACACCTCCGGCACGACCGGCGTTGCCAAAGGGGTCATGCTCAGTCATTACAACATCTGCTCCAACATTGTTTCGGTCGCTAAAAATGTGCGTATCACCTGTGAGGATCGTGTGCTGTCGGTGCTTCCGCTCCATCATACCTATGAATGCATGGCTGGCTTCCTGTCGATCTTATATGTCGGCGGCAGTATCGCATATGCCGGTGGGCTGATGCACCTGCTTGCCGATTTTCGGGAATATAAGCCGACGGCGATCTTGGCGGTTCCGCTGCTTCTCAAATCCATCCATGCCGGGCTCATCAAAAAGATCAAGGCTGTTCCCGGAGGTAGCGCGTATCTTCGCGTTGGAAGATCGGTTGCCGCACTTCCGGGCGTAGGCGAACGTATGGCAAGCGGCATTTTTCGCAGTGTGCATGAAGCGTTTGGCGGCAGACTGCGTTTGATCTTGAGTGGAGCAGCATCGCTTGACCCGGAAATATACCGTGATTTTGAGCGCATGGGCTTCCGGGTGCTGTGCGGCTACGGATTAACCGAAACCTCACCGGTTTGTATCATGCACAATGACCATGTGCATTCGCCCGGCACAGTGGGTGTTCCGGTCAATGGTGTGAAGGCGAAAATCATAGAGCCGAACGAGGAAGGGATCGGCGAATTGGTGGTCAAGGGGCCGAATGTCATGCTTGGCTACTACAATGACCCGGCAGAAACGGCAAAGGTTTTGGATGCAGACGGCTGGTTCCATACAGGTGACCTTGCCAAACACGACCCCAATACCGGAGAATATACCATCACCGGACGGCTCAAGACCATGATCGTCATCGACAACGGAAAAAAGGTATTTCCGGAGGAGATCGAGTATCTGTTTGAAAAATGTCCGACCGTAGCAGAATGCATGGCATACGGCTCGAAAAATGAAAAGGATGAGACGGTGGTCACGGTCAAGCTGTATCCAAGCTTTGAGCGTCTGGTGGAGCTTGGCGTGATACACACCTTTGACCCAAAAGTCCGGGACGGTGGTCTGTCCGAAAGCGAAGAAAAAGCAGTGGAGGACTATTTCAAGACGCTGCTCAAAAACGAGATCAATCCCCATCTTCCGGCGTATAAGGCCGTGCGAAAGCTTCTCATCCGGTATCGGGAATTCGATAAGACCAGTACACGTAAGATTCGCCGCAGCTCGGCAGATAATCTGGAGGAATAACAACAAGCCGCAAAGGGGCTGTTGTAGGAATGTGGGGAGACCGCCTCGGACACCATGAGTATTTCCGGCTTCCCATGTTTTATATTGCCGCCTACCGGGCAACCGAAAACGAGCATTTTTTCACGCTTTATCGGGGTGTTCGCGATACCGCATTCTTAAAGTCCTCCTATATCAATGAAAAAGCTTATCCGTTCGCCTTCCCTCTGCTTCAAATGCAGTATTCGCTCCGTCTGGCATATGATTTAGACTCCGACCCGGAGTTCCGTGCCAACTGTCTGATACTCATAAAGCGTTTAGCCGTCTATGGAAAAGAGCAGGCCGTGCGCAACACCGGCATTTATTCCGATCCCTCCTACAAAGAGTTACTTTGCTACGTTCTCAAGCCCTTCACCGATGTGCCCGCCTTTTTGGACAGTGTACACAATCACGAAGCCTATTTTGTGTCATGCCAGCTGTATTCGCTTCGTCCGGAATGCTCCAAAGCACGTTGGATATTGACCAATATCGGCGATTTCGCCGCCATTTACGGTCTATGCCCGGAGGTGCCTATGACGACATCTTGATGGAAGCATTAAAAACCATGTTGGATGTAGTGGATTATGAGAACCATTATACCGATGGGCCGTGTAGTCTGATCAATGCGTATTGGATGCTGAAGAGATAATAGTCGATATCGCTTGGTGCAGCCCGTGCTTCCCCACTGTCCGTTATTATTGACAAAAAAAGCTCATTCCTTTTGGTGTAATTGCTGTTTTTCCGTATCAATGGTTGACAAGCAAGTGCTAAAATGCTAAAATATAATAAGTATGAAATAATGATATCAATGGGCGTTCTGCCCAAAATTCAGGAAGGAGCTTTTTCATGCGAAAAACCATCAAACGCGCGGTCATTCTGCTTATGATCCTCTGTCTTACGGGTCTGGGCTGTATGGCCGCCACTCTCGTCAAGGGCCCGTTCGACACCGTCTCCGTCGGTGAAGTCCTGACCGCAGCCTGTCGTCTGTATGGCGCAAATGCCAACGACGACTACGCCAAAACTATCACATCCTCAAGCGATTCCTATTCAGAGGTCGTCGCTTATGCTGTCGATAAGGGGCTCATAAACGCGGATAGCTACTCCTCCTACTCGCAAAAGGCTTCGCGTATAGAGGCCATCCGTATCCTGTATCCGGTTCTTGCGAAAAACAGGTACACCGCCATCAACAACATCTCTACCATCGCCGACCTCTCGTCTGCCAGCGCCGATTATACCGCGGCTCTCACCCTGTGCCGCGCCGGTGTCGTGCGTCTCGATGCCTCCGGTAAGCTTGCCCCCTTTGCATCCATCACACAAAGCGAATTTGCCGGCATCCTCTCGCGTATGACCATCGCCTCTCGCCGTGCGGAATACTCCGTCACCCCGGCCGCCGACGACCGTAAGCAGGCCTTCCGCATTTCTGTCACCTCCACACTCAACGGCTATAAAGAGGGCTTGGCATCCGGCTGGGAATTAGACAACCGTGCCGGCTCCGTGCGTAGCTCTATGAGCAACTTCACCATGCTCTCCGACCGCATGACGGACGAAAAGTCCCGTATGATCCGCTATTTTGAACGCTTGACCGATGATAAGATCGAATTGCGTACCTCCGTCAGCTATAGTCTCGGCTTCAACGGAAACGTGCTTGAATTCTGCGATGAGGACGATACGCCCACATACCGTCTCGTCACACATAATAACTCCTTCTGCATCTAGGGTGCCGATGGCTCTTATACCCCCATCTACTCCCCCACCGTCCGTATGCCCATGGGCTTCCGCTTCCGTATCATCATCGATTTAAGCAAGGGCACCTCGACTACCATCATCAATAATGTAAACTACGGTACTCATCCGCTTATCGGGGACGCTGTGCGCTACTTTGCGTACTCCACCACCGAGGAAACGGAAAACCTCACGCAGCTCGGTGAGTCCTATATCTTTGCAAACTATGCCGTCAACGAAAATCTGAATGTTTCCAGCGGTATCCCCTGCGATATGACCAAAACCGGCTCGACCGCCACCACCGGCGGCTACTTCACGAT
>CAZAWG010000087.1:0-6521 GCA_964488785.1 uncultured Oscillospiraceae bacterium
CTTGATGAAAAAGACAGGCTGATCGTCTCCACCTCCGAGGGCGTATTCTTGCTGAACCCGGACAATAGCCGTCATGCGCTGTATGACCATTCAAAAATATCCATCATAGGTGGAAACGACATGAAGGTCGGTCCGGACGGACGTATATATGTTGGAACGCAGAGCAGCAGACGACTCGGAATTTCGGACAAGCTGGATGGAAAGCTGTATTCCATCGATGGGTTCGGAACGGTTCGCAGGCTGTTAGACGGTATGAGTCTGTCCAACGGCATGGAATGGTCGATGGATGAAAAACGCTTTTATCACACCGACAGCGATACGCACACCTTATGTGAATACGATTATTGCAAAGCAAGCGGCGACATCTGTCCCACCGGTCGCACTCTTTCCGTACCGGGGCTCGATGGGTTCACCATAGATACGTCAGACCGGCTGTTTGCCGCCTGTTGGGGCATGGGACATATTGCCGTGATCGATACGCACGAAATGAAGCTCATCGCACACCTCCCTCTGCCTTGCCGCATTCCGGCCAGCTGTGCCTTTGTGGGCAAGCATATGGATGTACTCGCCGTTACCACGGCAAGCTTTTCTTCAGACCTTTCCAAGGACCCAAATGCCGGCTTTTGTCTGCTTCTCACAACCAATACCGAAGGGAGAGAACCGTTTCGCTATGAACGCCATGATCACGGATATCAAGCGATTTGCCATTCATGACGGCAATGGCATACGCACGACCGTCTTTTTCAAGGGCTGTCCGCTTCGGTGCGTGTGGTGTCACAACCCGGAGGGACTTTCATTTTCCCGGGAGTTAGCCCTGTATGCCGATACCTGCACCGGCTGCGGCACGTGTACAAGGATTTGTTCGCATGGGGTTCACCGGTTCGTAAACAGTTCTCATACGATTGACCGCTCTCTCTGTGTGCATTGTGGAGCGTGTGAAGAAACGTGCGCCGCAAAGGCCGTGCGCATATACGGAAGGAGCATAAGCGTCGATGAGCTTTTGCCGCTTCTTACAGAAGATAAGCCATTTTACGACAATTCCGGCGGCGGCGTAACGCTGTCGGGCGGAGAAGCCTTGTGTCAGGTCGATTTCTGCGAAAAGCTGTTAAAGAAACTAAAAGAGCAAGGCATACATACAGCGGTAGACACCTGTGGAGCGGTTCCACGCACAGCGTTTGAACGTGTGCTTAGCTATACCGATGTCTTTCTATACGATATCAAGGCGATTAATGAAGCAGTACACCTTCGCTGCACCGGGCACTCGAATAAGCAGGTTCTGGAAAACCTTGCGTTTCTTGTGGAAAACCGGTGTGATATTGAGATACGCTACCCCTTTGTGCCGGGATGGAACGACACAGAGGTGGAAGCCATAGCAGAGCATTTAGAAAGCCTGCGCGAAGGAATGCGCATCCGCGTTCTGCCCTATCACCGATATGCCGGGTCGAAATACGCCTCACTCGGCAAAGAATGTACTTTTCCAGAAACGCTTCCAAAGGATGCCCAATTGGAGCGCGCGAGGGCGTGCTTTCGCGCACGCGGTTTGAGGGTTTTATAGTCAAAAAAGGGACTGCTTGCAAGTTTGCAAGCAGTCCCTTTTGCTTTTGCTTTTTTATTGAAGGTCTGCCGGTTCACCCTTGATCACATCGCCCACGCCATGATAGATGTAGGTCGGACGATACGGGAAACGGCGCATGACGTCATAATTCGTCACGCCGGACAGCACCAACACCGTTTCGATGCCGGATTCCACGCCGGCAATGATATCGGTATCCATACGGTCGCCAATGATAACGGCTTCCTCGGTCGAAACGCCTAATTTCTTGATACCGGTTTTCATCATAAGCGGATTCGGCTTGCCAAGATAATACGCCACTGCACCGGTAGACAGCTCGATCGGCGAGACAAGAGCCTTGCAGGCCGGAATGATGCCCTGCTCCGAGGGACCGGTCATGTCCGGATTGGTGCCGATGAGCTTCGCGCCCTCGTTGACAAAGCGCACAGCACGAAGAATGCTCTCATAGTTGTAGTTGCGTGTTTCGCCCACCACCACATAGTCCGGGTTCACATCGTTCATGGAAATGCCCTTTTCATATAAGGCATTGATCAATCCCGGCTCACCTATGGCATAGACCGAACAGCCCGGCTTCTGATTGGCTAAAAAGTCGGCCGTGGCAAGTGCGCTGGTATAAAAATTCTTTTCATCGACCTCTAAGCCCATTCGCGCGAGCTTCTGCTGCAACTCCTTTGGGGAACGCTCCGAGCTGTTGGTGAGAAACAGAAAATGCTTATTCTCCTTTTTCAGCCATTCCACAAATTCCGAAACTCCCGGTAAAAGCAGATTTCCATGGTAAATAACACCATCCATATCGCAGATAAAGCCGGATTTTTTGCTGATATCCAATACAGTATTCATCTCTATGTCCTCTTTTCTTTTTTATCGCACCGTGTTTTCCATAAGGTAGGTCGCTTCAATATCCGCAATATGGAGCTTGACAGCAAGCGGATATTTTTCAAAGGCTCCGCTGACAGCAAAGCTGCCCCCACGCGCCGCATCATCAAAGCCGCCCATATGCCAACGAATGGCAATGGCTTCTTCGACCTTCAAGCGCATAAAGCGTTCGATGAGAAAGACCGATTTTTCCCCATGACCAAAAGGAAATTTGTCGTCGATGGTATAAAACGGAACCTTTTCCCAGCTGCCGGTCGTTTCGTTCTTGACGTTACGGGTGCCGAGCTTGTAAAACTGTGCCTTGCACAGATCGTGCAGCAGCGCCACAATGGCATACGATTCATCCGGTTTGCCCTCATTATAGCGGTCGATCATGGCGTGATACACATTTAAGCTGTGATCACATAATCCACCCTCATAGGCACTGTGAAATTTAGAGCTGGCAGGGGCTGTAAAAAAGTCGGTCTTGAGCATCCAATCTAACAGCTCTTTGGCACCCTGACGGCTGATGGCGGTATTGTAGGCTTCGATAAAGCGTTCCTTTGCCGAGGTCAGCTCAAGCCCACGCAGTTGTTCTTCGTTCATATAGCTCTCTCTTTCTGTCGTTTGGTTGGTATCTATAATAATAATGATCTGTCAGTGTCTATGTTGTTTTCGACGTGACCGTGCACGCGATGCAACACGGACGGAAAGAATGAAATAAATGCAAAGCAGGACAAGTGCTGTGACAGCAAATACTCGAAACCATTCGCCTAAAACAATACGCTTGGCGCGGTCTAACAAATACAATACATTGCTCTTATCTATGTTATGCCCGGCAACAAGCGGAACCGTTCCTAAGACCATTTCCTCTTTGTATTTAACAACGACCTCGCCAAAGATCTCCCCGGCTGTCACCGGGGCAGTCGCATAGTCCTCGCTCACACGCGGCTCTGTCGTGATATCCGCGGCAAAATCCAGCTCGACCGGCAGCAATGCCTTTAATTCAGAAGCAGGAAGCAACATCACATAATCGTTGTCTACCGCTAAATGTACAGGCAATTCGGCAATAAGCGTTTTAGGCGAAAGAACGCTCGTGCGCGCAAAATGTGCCGTAAAATAACGTAAAAGCGTCGCAGCATCCGAACACGCCGTGTTTACCTCAGAATCTGCGTAAGCATTCATGATCACGCAGACATAGGTAAGACCGCCGGAATCGGTCGTACTGGTCACGATGCATTCGCCGGCCTCCGGTGTGTTGCCGAGCGACATTCCTTTGGCGATCGGGTCATAAAACTTGTCCGAGCGCACACGCGAGATCAGAAGATTGCGGTTGAGAAGGATCCTCTGTCGCCCGCTTTGTGCCGATTCCGGGATGATATAGCGCGTGGTGCAGGACATTTCGTATAGCACATTAACATAGTAAAAATGATATGCCAGAATTCCAATATCCTTCGCGGTCGTTTTCATGGCTTCGTTATGAAGCCCGGTCGGATTGGTAAAATTCGTGTTGACGGCACCGATAGCGGCCGCTTTCTCGTTCATCATCACGCAGAAATTCTCAATGCTTCCCCCCACATATTCGGCAAGCACATTGGCAGCATCATTAGCACCTGTGACAAGAAGCCCATATAATAGCTGTTCTGCCGTGAATACCTCTCCAGCCTTGATGGCCATGTTTGTTCCCTTTGTCGCACGAACGGCTGTTTCCGATGCAGTAATCGGGGTAGAAAGCTCGGGAATGCTCTCATACGCCACAAGCGCAGTCATCAGCTTGACCGTGGAAGCCGGATATACCGGGTCATTAGCGTTCTTTTGCAGCATAACGCTGCCCGTCTCCACATTGTACACATAAGCACTGTAGCCATTTACCGCCGGAACATCGGAAAGTCCTGCATAGGTGCAGAAGTCCTTCCCATCGTATAAACGCTCTGCAAAAGGCTCGGTGGCGCCTGTTATCAAAGAAAGAAGCGAAAGCATCAGCATACACAGAAGCAAAAAGCGTAATTTATGTTTCACAGACCTTCCTCCCCATGCTCAAAATAATTTCTTGTTTGTTCGATGTTGATAAAGACATTTTCACAAAGCTCGTCCAAGGAAGCAAATTTCTTTTCCTCACGAAGCATTTTGTGAAAGGCTACCGTCACATTTTTTCCATAGACATCCCCGGAAAAATCCAATATATGTGTCTCAAACACAACCGGCGGCTTGTTCACACCTTCGCTCACGGTCGGACGGATCCCGACATTTACAACACCCATATAGGTTTCCCCGTCCACATCGCAAAGACAGGCATACACCCCAAATTTCGGAATAACCTTGCCGTCATACTCAAGCTGATTGACAGTCGGAAAGCCAAGTCTTGTCCCTAAATGAGCCCCATGCACCACACGGGTACGGATAAAATAGGGATAGCCCAAAAGCAGAGCCGCTTTTTTCATGTCCCCGGTCTGTATAGCACGGCGCACACCGGTGGAGGAAATGCATTCTCCCTGAAGTGTAAGACCCGGGACAATGTGAACCGAGCAGCCGTAGGGTGAAAGAAGTCCTGCAAGGGCAGCACAGTCGGCGCACGCTCCTTTACCAAAGGTGAAGTTATCTCCACACACAACGGCCTTCGGAAAAAAACGTTCGACCAGATAGTCAACAAACGCCTGTGGCGAAAGCTCTCTTATTTTTTCAAAATCGTCCGCATAGATACATTCTATCCCGGCTTGCTTCAATAAGGCATTTTTTTCTTCTTCGGTTGTCAGAAGTCCAAGCCTTTGGTCACCTAACAGACGTTTTGAATTTTCACGGAAGGTGTATACACCCGGTATGGCCTCCATTTTTTTCGCCACTGCACAAGTCTCCGCTAACAACCGTCTGTGCCCACGGTGAACGCCGTCAAAATCGCCAAGGGCTAACACGAGCTTTCCTTTCACCTTTTCCTCATCCAAATATTGTTCCATTTTATCTCCATTATACGCTGTATTATAATAAGAAATCCGATATATTTTTTCCACGCACATTACGCTTTTCGCCGATCGTTTCACCAAGCCGGACGGTAGCCGACGACAGCAGAGTCAGAGGCTTTGCTTCGCTTGCCGGTTCAGTGAAAAGTGATCGTGTATTATCTTTTTCATACACACATCCACCGAAACGACCGCCTTTTTCGCCATAAAGCACAGCCAGTGTCACATCAAAAGGTACCTTTAAGCGCAGTCGTTCCAGACAACGCTCGATCGTCAGAGCCTCAAATGTATCTGCGCAAACGATTGCCGTGGGAGCCGGCATACGTAATTGCCGCCAAAAGCGTTCAAATGCCCCCGTAATACTTCGAGTATCCTGCTCATAGACAAAATAAGCCGGCTGATACATAGCTCTTCCGCATAAAGCCGCCGCAAGGGCGCCAAAGCAGGCGGCGTTACTGCCAATATAGGCAATACGATCGTGACCATATTCGACGAGCATCGAAACAAGCTTATCCGCGCCACCTAAGATATCCTCACAGCGTTCAAGCTTGACCGACCTGTAATTCGAATTATCCTCAGAAACGACCACACACTTTTTGTCATGCGATGCACAGGTCTGCGCTTTTTCCGGCGAACAGACAAAGCTTCCCAGTCCTGTTCGTTTGACGATATAGCCGTCTGTGCATAACAACTCCAAAGCACGGCGTATAGTGGTGCGCTCTACATCATATTCCAACATAAGTGTACGCTCAGGTGGCAGCTTTTGACCAATGGCATACTCACCGGAGTGTATTTTTTTACAAAGATCATCGGCAATACTCCGGTATACACTATTTCTGTGTTCGGACATAGAAAGCCCTCCTTTTTGTATACAGGTATATTATATCATATTTTTGGAAATTTGCAAGACTATTTTTCAGTTTCTGCGAAACTCACTGTCTTTTCGCTCGTCCGAAGGGTGGTGGAACGTGCTTTTTTCTTCTGCAAAAAGATCCAAAAAGCAGCCGGGGATACCCTGCGACCCGCGTCACAAAACCCATGCGGAATGAAGTTTTTGCAAAATTCAAAAGAGCGAGACTTTATCCGGATTTGCACAAATTCGGTTGTATCATAAACCGCATGGCACGTTTTGTGCCGGT
>CAZAWG010000088.1:0-6506 GCA_964488785.1 uncultured Oscillospiraceae bacterium
CTTTATTTCAACGCCGAGTATGGCGGAAAGCCCCATCTTATCGCCCATGACACCGCCGAGATCGGACAGTGGCGCACGCTTTCAACCTCCTTCACGGTGGATGCCGACATGACTGCTTCCGACAATGACAGCTTGACCGTCTACATCAATCCCGATACGCAAAACAGCTCCGGCTTCAATTACTATCTAACCGAATTTAATGTGATCGACCGCACCTCCGATGTTTCGTTTGCCAGCAAGGAAACCTGCACCGGCTCACTTCCCGCTTCCATCGGCTCGGCCAAGGGGGAAGAGATCACGCTTCCCATGCCGGACATTGCACGCGAGGGCTATTCCTTTGACGGTTGGTCGGACGGCAAGACCACCTATAAGCCGGGACAGACCTACACCGTCACCGGAAACGTCACTCTATATGCCGTTTGGGTCATCTCCGGTCAAGTCCTCACCCTGACGCCCGGTGATGCACTCACGGACATCTGCACCTTATCGTTCAAGTCCATCACAGTCGCCAATAACCCGGATAATGCATCCGAAAGGGTGTTCCGCACCGATAACGGCATTTATATCAGCAACGCACACGGACGTCTTGCCTTGACAAGCGGACACACCTACAAATTGACGATCGATGTACGTCCGGATGAAGCGCGCTCCTTTGCCCTGTTCTGCAACAAAGATAAGTCGGCCTCCCCCGAAACCTTTATCTATACCGGAGTCGGCAGTGCCGCAGCCGGGGTCTGGACCACGCTTTCCACGACCTTTACCATGGATACCTACAATCCGGTCGCCGGAAATACCCTACAGCTTCAAATCCAGGGAAACAATACGCCTTATTATTTCCGCAACTTTGCTCTCATGGATATCACACCCAAAACCGAATATACCATAAGCTTTGCAAGCGAAGGAACGCTTATCGGTTCGCTTCCCAAGGAAAGCACCGTCAAGCGCGGCGGAAGCTTTACGCTTCCCACCTGCACCGCCACCCGTCCCGGCTATGTGTTCGACCTCTGGATGGTCGGTTCGACCTATTATCTGCCCGGAAGCACGATCACGCCGACAAACGACACGACCGTTCGCGCGGTGTGGCTAAAGCAATCGGTGGTCTTTGCGCTCCGTCCCGAAAGAAGCTATCCCGATGTGGTCACCTTCTCCAAAAAGACTTTATCGGTCGCGCAAAACCCGGACAACACCACCGAAAAGGTCTTTCGCACGGACAACGGCGTATACATCCAGAACACCAACGGCTTACTGTCTCTGCAAGCCGGTGTCACCTATCGGCTGAGCTTTGACATTCGCCCGGACAACAAAATCAGCTCACTTGCTCTGTTCTGCAACAAAGACAAGAGCGCCATACCGGAAAGCTTCCTGTATAAGGGCATCGGCTCGGCAGAAGCCAACGTCTGGACGACCATCTCGACCGAATTCACGCTTGACAGCTACAACAATATCCGTGAGAACACCATGCAGCTTCAAATCTCCGGCACAAACACCCCCTACTACATCCGAAACCTCGTGTTGGAGCGTATCCCCAAGCACACCGTGTCCTACACGGATAAGACCGGAGCGCTCACCCACATCGATGAGCTGTACACCGAAGCTGTAACCGATTATGTACCGAACAAGACCGTCCTTGGCAGTGATTTCTACACCATGACGGCAGATGGAAAAACGCAGCTCTGCGCTGTAAACACACCTGTCTCCATCACTGCAGAGAACGCGGTCATTCAAGCGTATTTCCCCACCGAAGCACAAATTCTTACGTCTGCCTTAACTGAAGGCGGTAAGACAAGTGTAAAGCTTCTGCTTCCGCAAGCCGGCTCCTATACAGTCGTATTTGTCGATCGCGAAGCAAACAAACATTGCGATGTCTCGGTCGCTCACTTGACGGCCGAAGGTGCCGGTATACACACGGTGACCTCAACGAAAGCCATTGCATTAGGCAAGGGGGACAAGATCATTCTGTGTGAAGGGCTGAACAAGCTGATACCACAGTGCGAAGCGTTTGTGGTCGAGTAACAAAGCTATAAACAAAAAAAACGACGGCTGCGAATATCGCAGCCGTCGTTTTCGTCTAAACGTTCTTATAGCAGCGTTATAAGCAAAAATGCAAGAAACGCCAAGATCATTGCCGGGGATAGAAGCGTGCGCCAGAACTTATGAAACGTATACCCCGTTTCCGAAAACAGTCGAAGCGGTGTTTCATAAAAGCGAATATACGTCTCGCTGTCGGACAATTCTTCGTTGTCCGTTTCTTCGTCCTTTTGCGCGATCTCAAGGGAAATAGCCTTTTTCAGGCAGACAAGCTCTATGCTTTTCAAATAGAACAGCAATATCGTAAGCAGTACCAAAAGCAGCACGGCCATTACGAGCAAGCCACCGGCACGTTCGGAGGCAATGAACGAAAGCTGTGCCGAAAAGGCAAGCGACACAAAGCGCCAGACTGCATGAACAAGCATACCCGGCACGCAAGAGCCACAGATATGCCGCAAAAAGCCCAAAACACAGCCGATCAAAAGGTATACAAAGAAGCCCGGCAGGCTGAAATGCATAAGCGCCATAGCAAGAGACGTGCAGAGAACGCCGCCCAGTCCCCCGGCTATGCGCGTCAGCTCGGTCTGCAAAGTGCCGCGGAAAAGCAGCTCCTCACAAACGGCCGGCACCAGCACATACACCACCGTCTTTGGCAAAAGAAGCGGGTCGGATAACAACAGGCTTTCTCCGCACAGCGCAAGGCCTTTCGAGAAAAAACCGGCAAGCAGATATTTCCCAGCCGCTTCCACGGCCACCACAAGCAAAAGGCTAAACGCAATAAAGGTCGCATAAGCCGGCGAAAAACGGTGGAGAGCCATCGTTTGCTTTCCATTTTTTTCTAAAAGCACATACAGCACGGCCGGAAGCAGAAATACCACCACTTCGCCCAGAGCGAAAAGCACCATTTTCATGGTATCATCGAAGGAAACGAATGCGCCCTGTCGCTGTAGGATAAACAGTACAGACGTCAAAACAAAGCTGACAGCAAACGCCACATACACCGGAATAAACCCCACAGCATACACGCGCATATCCTTTTTGCGCCTTGCCGGGCGAAAGGAATAGGTTCGTCGCGGTGTGGAACGGGCTACACTCCGGAGCTCTTCGGAGTCGGCTTGCTCAAAGCGCGGATTTTCGCCCAGCTCATCAAATTTTTTACGAACAGACACGTGCCCTTGTCCCCTTTTCTGTCAGGATAAGATCAACACACCGATCATAGCGTTTTTCCCTTGCAAGCGGCTGTGTGCGCAATAGCTCCGAATAGACAAGTCCTATCGATACGCCGGGAAAGTCGCTTAAAAAGCGGTCATAATAGCCCTTTCCGTAGCCAATGCGATAGCCATATACATCAAAGCACACGCCCGGCACCAGACAGACGTCTGCGCCCGGTCCCGGCACATACGGCTCTGCCCCTTCGTCCGGCTCCGGTACGCCAAAAGCGCCCTTTTGCAGCTCAGACAGTGCGTTCACACGGAAAAAGCGCATAACGCCGCCGGGATAGCTTTTGGGAAAATACAGCCTTTTTCCGCTCGCAAGCATACGCTCGGAAAACGCAAAGGTATCCGGCTCGCTGCCAAAGGAAGCATACACAAGCACGCTTTTCGCATAGCGAATGCAAAGGGAGCGCGAAAGCTCTGCAAGCATTTGCTCGTCCATGCTCTCTCTCTTGTCCGGCGAAAGGCTTGCGCGAAGGGATTTATACTGTGCGCGCAGGCGGCGTTTTTCGGCACGGATCTCTTCGAGCTTCATCATACTATCGCGCACAGATGGAAGCGCGCACACTCTGCACGGCATCCTTTCCCTTTAACGCTTCGATGAGCGCAAAGGCGAATTCCTCAGAAGCACCGGCAGCTTTTGCGGTAATGAACGCTCCATCGCAGACCACGGCAGCATCCGGGCAAACGAGACCTCCTGCTTTCGTCAGCTCATCAAGCATATCCGGATAGCAGACGCATTTCTTTCCGTTTAACCAGCCCTCATGCGCTAAGATGGTCGGGGCAGCGCAGATAGCGGAAATACGCTTTCCGGCAGCATAAGCCTTGCGAAGCAGCTCCATAGCGCACGCGCTTTCGGAAATGCCCTTCACGCCGCCAAGGCCGCCCGGAAGCACGAGCATTTCGGCATCCGAAAGCTCGACCTCCTCCACGCGTTTATCGGCGCGGACGGTGACGTCCTTTGAGCCGGTGATCCACTCACCGTCAACGCCCACGGTACACACCTCGATACCGGCACGGCGCAGGCAGACCACCGGTGTTAAGGCTTCGATGATCTCGAAGCCGTTTGCAAGAAATACATAGACCATGTTGTTTCCTCCCGTTTAGATGGGTCTTTTTTAATTACAATGCGTAGACACTCGCATATTTTTCTTCCAGGCGTACCGGGTGGTACGACTCCTTCGAGCGCCTTAATCCCTCGTCATTCAAGTCGTCCTCGCGGTTGATCAGAGCATAGGCACTGCCGTAAAGCTTTAAGAATTCCGAGCAGATGGCAGGGTACACGCCGGTGACGTCATACAGTCCCTTTTCGACATGGATACACAGCGTTTCGGCACCGTCATAGTTATCCGAGGCAAGCGTATAGCCGCACAGTCTCTCACCAACAAACAGCATTCCGCCGCAAAGGGCAAGCTCTGAAAAGCTGCCAAGCATTTTTTCGACCGCGCTACGCTCTGCCGACAGCTCTTTGCCCATTTCGGCACGGTTGAGGGCATACCATTCTTTGTTAAAGGCAAGACAGCAAGCGAGCTCCTCTGCGCTCCCCGTCATGGGATGAAACGAAAAGGAATCGCCATACAGCGCAAAAAAGCGGTTCAAATGGTTTTTTTTGGCGTGCAGGCTTCTTCCGGGAAAAGCGACGAGTCGCGGTGTCTCATACAGATAATCCGCGTGCCCACGGTCATGAGTAACAAGCCCTTCGCCGAAAAACGCCGAAAGAAGCTTTTCATGATCCTCCGGCAGACAGCTGAAATGGATATGCGTTTTGCCTTGAGCGCGTTCAACATCGGCAAGGCACTCACAGGCAGCTTTCAAATGCTCTTGGGGCACGATGGGACAAAGATATTGCGTTTCGCCCTCAAAATGCATTCGCAGATACAAGGCATCTCCCTCTTCTGCCCACTCGGTGTGGTAGAGGTCGCTCCATGCAAAAAGGTTTGTGTACGCATATTCACAGTTAGATGTGGTAAAGGCGCACTTTTTCAAATGCGCCCGATAAAGGTTTCGGTCTAACTCTTCGACCGGTTTAAAGGATAGCATAAATGAATCAACAACGATCCTTTCGTTCTTTCTCCGCGGTCTGTGCGGAAACATAGGAAAAAATCTCCTGTGCAATATCGTCTGCTGTGCGCATTATCTCCCCCGGCGCGCAGGTCACGGTATGCCAGTGTAATCGAGAAGCGGCAAATTTTGCTGCTTCATAGCAGTGTGCAAGATACGCCGTGTCCGCTTCATGAATATCCGTCACATGGCTTGCATCCTTTGCGGCGCGAGCCTTCAAGAGCGAAAGCGAAACGCTTGGCGGCACGTCCAAAAACAGCGTGGCATCCGGCTTCGGCAAGCCCATTTTTGAAAACTCTAAGTCATACAGCCAGGCAAGGAATGCTTCGCGTTCCGCCTCGTTTTCAAGCTTTGCCAGCTGATGGATGGCGTTGGAGGTGGTATACCGGTCGAGCAAGATGATGCTATCCGGCTTTTCTAACTCCTTTTTCCAATCGGTCTGATAGGAAAAATAGCGATCGACAGCAAAGAGGACCGATGCGGCATAGGCATTGGTCGCATTAGGGTCATTCCCCAAAGCACCGTTCAAATAGGCTTCGACCGGCTTACAGGCATCGCTTCCGTAATTGGGGAAGCGGACCTTACGCACGCTTCGTCCGCTTGCGGCAAGGCGTTTACACAGAAGCTCGATCTGTGTGGATTTCCCCGAAGCATCGGGGGCTTCGATGGTCAGCAAATAGCCCATGTGCGCATCTCCTACAGTGTTTGGAATTTTTCCCGTATTTGTGCCGCTTTTCCGCAGCTCATGCCGCCTTCGGCGCATTTAGAGCGCACACACGCCGGTCCCGCATTTTTAAAGAGGATCGGCGACACGCCCTTGACTAAGCGAAGCATTTCGGTGGCAAGTGCGCGGATCTCCCATTGGGCGCGTTCACAGCACCGCAGCGAGAAGAAATTATACAAGGAGCGCACATTCATGGTCATAACGATCTTGGTATCGCAGGCATTGGAAAGCACATAGCGTGCATCCTCGTTTGCCGCCTTTTTCGCCGCCTTTGCAGCTTCCTTCTCGTCCTTACCGGCAAGAAGAAGCTCTTTTTCATGGGCTTCTGTCAACAGCTCGCTGAGGCGCTTATAGGTTTCGCGGTCATGCTCCATCGCCTCGACAAACAAGCGCTTTGCTTCGGGAATCTGTTCGATGGCAGGTGGGATGATATATTCAAAGGAATCCTTTGCCACATAGCGTTGACTTTGGACACTATA
>CAZAWG010000089.1:0-6494 GCA_964488785.1 uncultured Oscillospiraceae bacterium
CAAAGGACACGCGGACGCATATCTCGTCTTTTTGCCTGAACTATTCCGCGAAAATTGCAGCGGCGCTTTCGCCGCAAAAAGGACTGCCCCCAAAAAGGAGGCAGTCCTTACAGCTTTCGTATCGATCAATCCTTGTTTTGAACGCTACGGCTCCCCAATCGGCTGATCGCCATGGCAAGACCGGCACAAATGAAGAACGCAAACATAACACGCGGATAGAACCAGCAATATTCAAAGCAACCGATCAGAACAATGCCTGTCATGGAAGCCGCCGCCGCAATAGCATACACACGCACACCGGCAGCTATACGGTGTGAGGAGGCAACAAACGAACGGCGAATGAGCGAAAAGGTCAGATAAACATACGACACAAAGCCCAACGGTCCAAGCTCTATGAGCATTTCCATAAAATGCATATGCGAGTGCGGTGCAATGCCGCTGCTGCCCACAGCATAGCTCGGATAGATCTCGGCAAAACCGCCTGTTCCCAAGCCCACGCCAGTGTGCCAATAGTCCTTTAACATGGCAAGGCAGCCTGTCCAGATATCCACACGATACGAGCTGGACGTGTCCTTCAAATTTCCGATGGTCAAAATACGATTCCAGATGCTCTGCGGAATAAACGGAACCAAGCAAAGTCCTATACCGATCGCAAGCGGGATCATGCGTTTGTCGTACAGCATAATGAAGATGCTCGCCGCAATTGCCAATGCAATCCATCCCGAACGCGAGTAGGTCAACAGGATAGCCGCCAAAGGCAGCAGCATTCCCGTGATCAATCCACGACGCAAGCGCGACCCCTTTTCGTGATTCAGCGCAAAAGCAAAGGCAAACGGCATGAACAACACTAAGAATTCAGCATAGTTATTCGGGTTTCCAAGAGTTGAAAACACACGTCCCGGCATACCTTCGTTGAGATTCATATCTGTGAGAGCCGCATCCGCTTCCAAGCCGGTCAAACGCTGCACGAAGGCAAGCACCGATGTGAAGAGAAGCGCCGCATACATAAAGGCACCCACCACATTCAGATCCTTTTCCGAACGAACAGAGGCATATACGCTAAGACACAACATAAACGAAGTGATGAAGAACAAAAGCACTCGAATACTGTCTGCGCGGCTGTAGCTGACAACACAGCTGACGAGTAACGAGAAGCCGAACATCAAGAACGAGAACCAGATCGCACCAAAATTCGTTCCCGGATGCTTTTCCTTTTCTTTCCCGGTCCGAGCTGCCACATACAGCACAAACAAAACGACTGCAAATAACAGTCCGAACATATTAGACCAGAAATTATGCGGAATGATAAAAATGAACACACATACAAACGCCGAAAAAGCGGTATAATTGTCATAAAACGAACGTGAGAAAAAGGCTTTGTACACCTTTACCAGACGGCTGTCCTTTATCCCCAGACTGACCTTTTCCGCAACGGAGGTGCAAAAAGTGAGAAATCGTCCGACGACCTTGCCGAATATACAGTATACGCCGGATGAATCCGCGAATCGCTCTATACCGCCCTTGCCGATAAGCACACGGCGCGTCCTGCTTTCAGCGTATGCATTTGAGAAAAGCTGCACAAGCCTCATAAGAAGAGCATACAGCACGCTTTGCACATACACCGTATACAGCCAACATACAAATCTTGCAACTACTCTGCATATAACGCTTCCTTGCAGGCATTCTTTGATTTTTTCGTATGCGCTTCCCCCAAGGGTACGCGCATATTCTATAACACGCTCCATATTCGTCCCTTATTTGCCAATGGCACAAAGGTCAGCCGTTATTCTGGCAAGACCAACACGAAGCTCGAACTTATCACCAATGCTGTACACACGTCCGTCAAGCGTCAGCCCATTTTCTGCGATCTCGCCTTCCGCGCTCACCGTTACCTTGACAGAGTTAAAGCCGGGCTTTGCGCTCTGCACAAGACCGTTTTCTGTCTCAACATAGGACTGAGCCTCACCAATCTCGACTTTTTCCACCGAGCCAAACACCGTTTTGCGCACAGCATCGCTCGCCAATGCCTGTTCCTTCAACGCCTCGGCCACATAATCCGGTACCTCCGGAGCATAAAACGAAAGGGTGACCGGAACGGTCTTGACGTCGTTTGCCTCCGAGCTGTTTTCTCCATCCTCGCCCTTAACGGCGATATCATACACACGCAGATACAGCTTTGCATCGCCGGCACGAAGCACCATCGAATGCCCAACGCCGTATTTTTTTTCGTTGATCTCGGCACCAAGCTTTGTCTTTTTACCTTCCACCTCACCGGTGATGATCATAGAATAATAGCCCTCTTTAGAGGTAAGGGTATACATTCCATCCTCGACCTGACCATAGGAAATGGAGTCATTCAGTTCGACCGCCGTCACCTCTCCCAATTTCTGCACATAGGTTTCATCGTAAAGCTCATCGCCAACATGGATCTTTTCCGCAACAAAGGCGTCCACCTCTTCAATGCGGTATTTCATCACAAGCGTGTCATTCGTGACCGCGGGCTTTGTCGCAAAAAAGGCGATCGCCGCTACTGCCGCAAGAACCACAAGGATCGCCAACGCATCGATAATATTGATTTTTTTGAAAAGCTTTCCATTCTTTAACATTTTTTTGCTCCTGTCGTTTGTATGATTTGGTTTCTTTCTTAATATATCTGAAAGCAAAGTTAGTTCTTTGCGATCATACGGTAGGTTTCGAAGGTCTTTTGCAGAACGTTTTCTAAATCAAAGATGGTCTGAGTCGCTTTTTTAGCGTTTGCCGCAAAACGAGCGCACAGCTCTTTATCCTCGCTTAGCGTATACAGTGCCTGTGCAAAGGCCTCGGTGTCGCCATACGGCACGATAAAGCCGCAATCGGTGCTTTCATTGACGATATCCCCATTGCCGCCGGCCGCCGTCACCACAAGTGGAAGTGCACGCGCCATGGCCTCTAAGATCGCAAAGCTGAGTGCTTCATAGCATTTGGAGGAATTGACATACACATCCGATGCCGCTAAAATGTTGTCGGTATCACTCCGGAAGCCGAGCTGGAGCACGCGCTTTTCAAGCCCCAGACGTATGATCTGCTCCTTTATGGCATCATAGTATTCCCCATCTCCGGCAATGAGCAGCACATAATCGCGCTTGATCCTTTTGTCAAGGGCTGCAATGCTGTCCACCAAAAAGTCCAAGCCCTTGGACATATGATAGCGCGCAAGGATAGAGATAACAAAGGTATCGTCCGAAAGCCCCAGCTCACGGCGCACTGCCGTCGGATCGGCTTCCTTCTCCACAGCCGGAATGCCGTTGAAGATTACATCGATTTTAGAGGGGCGCACGCCGTTTTCGACAAGCAGCTCCTTGGCATTGTTGCAAACAGCGATGATCTTCGCATCATGCGGCGTGATGAGCTTATTGGTGATCCACCAGAGTGCCCCTGTCTTTAAGGTCAGATGGCAGGTATACAAAGCCTTCGCTTTTGGATAGAACAGCCGCGACAGCACGGCGATATAATTCTCACGCGGATAATGCGAATGAATGATATCGATCTGATTTTTTTTGCAGATAGCAGCTAACTTTTTAGCCGCCGCCAGATCAAACGGATTCTTCATTTCTAATTGGAAGCACGGAACGCCCATGTCATCCATCTGTTCGGACAGAAGTCCCGGCTCGTTGAACGCAAAAAAGCATTCGGTATCCGTTCCGTTAAAGCGTTTGACCAGATTATAGATATATTTTTCGGTTCCGGCCTTTCCGGCATGATTGATCAAATATAAGATGCGCAAGACCCAAACCTCCTTTATGATTTTTCTTTGTTTTCCTGTGTGCGATATTTGATGAGCTTTGCAGGAATACCGCCCACCACCGCATAGTCCGGCACATCCTTCGTCACCACCGCGCCTGCTCCGATGATCGCACCGTTTCCGATGGTAAGTCCCGGCATGATAACGGCATTGGTGCCGATCCACACATCGTTTCCGACAGTCACCTTTTTCTTTGGCGCGGTTTGCAGACGCATGGGGCGCGACAGGTCGCTGGTTTCATGGTTCTGGGTCACGATGGTGACCCCCGGTGCCATCATCACATCGTCGCCGATGGACAAGGGGCCGGCCACGCGGCAATTCAATCCGATACCGGAATTGTTCCCGATCGAAATGCCCTTGCCGGAAGCAAGGAAGGCGCCATGCTCAATATTGACATTTTTCCCACATTCGTCAAGCATACATTTAGCGCATAGCCGGCGTACACTTTTCGCCCCCAGACTGTAGGGAAGCCCCGAACAGGGCATATGCCGCGCGACAAAATAATACAGCACATAGCCAAAGGCGCGTAAAAATGCCTTCATTTCCATTCCCCCTTTGAACGGTGCAGCAGACTGCCTGCTTTATCCAAAATCGGTCCAACTGCCGGAACGCGCAAAAGCACCACCATGAGCGCGTACACCACCACGCCCACGAAAACCGGCACAGCGAGGCGAACGAGCCGCGCCATAACGGTAGCGGACGGAAGTACAGACGCAAGTCCCTTTTCGGAAAACAGCACAGCAAGTGACATGACAAGTGCCGCGATAATACATTTGACAAAGGTCATCCCCAACCCCGGCGCATAGACACCGATACGCTTTCTCAAGAGTCCAAGCAGCACGCAAAGTCCCACAAGAGAGGCAGTCGAATAGGCAAGCGGAATGCCATAGGCACCCATGAAGCGCGTAAGGAGCAGGCTAAGCGTGATATTGACCGCCATGATGACAAAGCCATTGATGGCGGGCAGCATAGTATCCTTTGCCGCATAAAAGGCACGGTCAAGGATTTCCTTTAGTCCCACGCCCAAAATGCCGATGGAATACATCACCATGAGCCATGCGGCACGGTCGATATCGGTATCGGTGATCTTGCCGTAATTGGCAATCAGCTCCAAAAGCGGACGGCGCACCGTGATAAAGCCAAAGGTGACCGGGACTAAAAGTGCTGTGACACTTTGAAGCACCGAGGACAGTGTATTCTTATACTCTTCGGTATCGCCGCGCGTAAAGCTGGCGGTAAGCTTTGGATAAATGACCGCCGTGATGGAATACACAAAGGCAAGCACCATATAAATAACGATGTTCTGAACATAGTTTAACAGTGTGACCATCCCATCGAAATTGGCGATCATGGTGGTGTTGAAGAACATATTGAGCTGATACGCCGCCACGCCAAACAGCACCGGAAGTGTCATTTTTCCGGCGCGCAGCACATCCGGATCCTTTAATTCAAACGACGGCTTATAGCGGAAGCCGACCGCGATCGACGGTGGAATCAGGATGAGTGCCTGAAGGGACAGGCCAAAAAAGGTCGCGACCAAAAGACCGGTAATGCCATAGGTATCCCCCAAGGTGAACACATATGCGATGACCACTAAGCTGCTGGGCACGCTCACAAACGCCGGAAACCCATACCGCCCATGCGATTGCAGGATACCCTGGAAAATATAATTTAGTCCATAAAACAGCATGACCGGCATCATAATCATAAGAGCCTTTACGGCAAAGGAATACTCTTCACCGCTTTTGAAGGCGGTGAAGCGTGGCAAGACCGGCGAAAGGGCAAGGCCTATCGCCACAAGAGCAGCTGTAAAGGCAAGCGACACGGTGATGATATTATTGGCAAAATGCGCCGCCTCACGTTCCTCGCCTTTGGCAAGATGTCCGGCATAAATGGGGATAAACACGGTTCCCAACGCCGTACCGAAGCAATTGAAGATGGTATTGGGAATGGTGATGGCGTAGGAATAGATATTCAAAAAGCTGTCCACGCCGAAAAAGGACATATAGACCTGCGTTGACACAAGCGACAGCAGGCGTGACAGCACCATGATGATCATGACGTAGCTGACCGAGCCAGCCACACTTTTTTTGGATTCTGACAAGGCTTTACTCACTCCAGGTCACATTTTCTTTTAAGACGTGCGCCGGGTTTCCGCCCACAAGTGTTCCTGCCGGCACATCCTTGGTCACCACACTTCCGGCGGCAATGACCGCGCCATCGCCGACCGTCACGCCTTTTAAGATCAGCACATGACAGCCGATCCAGACGTGGGAGCCGATATGAACCGGGCGCGTGACCTCCGTCTCCGAAGCAAATTTGTGATAATCGCGATCCATGATACAGCAATCCCATGCAATGAGCGTGCCATCGCCGATGGTGACCTCGTTTCCGGCATGGATCTCGGTGCGGTCGCCCACCGCCACACCATCGCCAAGCACAAGGGAAGCTCTTTTTCCGGCATTGCCCAGTCCACTGAGCTTGACCCCGGCATGAAGATTGACCTTACGCCCTAAGCGGATATCGCAGTTTCGGTGAATGATACGCACTTTTCTGTCCACGCGCAAAAGCGGTCCGCAGGAATCCAGTTTAAGGCGTGCAAACACGCCGCGAAAAAGTGCGGCGGCAATGGTGAAATATTCTCCGATCGGTCGGTTCATGGTATTTCTCCTTATTCTTATGATTCAGCAAGCTGCTTTAGTCTATCGCCAGT
>CAZAWG010000090.1:0-3918 GCA_964488785.1 uncultured Oscillospiraceae bacterium
CCATTGATACCGATGATACTAAGATCGTGATGAACCTCGGCGAGGGCTTCTTTACCAAAAACGGCGAAAAGAAGGAACTGGATGTTCCGGCTCTTGAGATCGATGGCCGTACCCTCGTTCCTGCCAGAGCCGTCGCAGAAGCTCTCGATTGCGAGGTCGATTGGGATAACGACACCCAGACTGCCTATATCACCATGCCGGTGTCCACGGCAGCTGTGCTGTCCGGCGCAGTCAAGGCTATCGATGCCGACCCCTGCGAAAACCTGACCACCTCCGGCTTCTTTGCCGGAACCAATTCCAGAGTCACGGTCGTTGATGAGGAAGGCGAGCATGGTAAGGTCATCCATGTGGAAGCGACTACCGATAAGCAATCCTGGACCTACGTCTGGGCAAGAATGGCGCTTGAGCCGGGTAAAACCTATGTGCTCGAAGCCGATATCAGAGCGCTTGACAAAAATGGAGCCGGCGAAACGGTCGATTCGGCAAATATCGGCTTCTGCCTGCACTATAGCGGCGCCGACCACGGCATAAAAATGACAGGTGCAAAGGTCGATGCATGGACACACGTCACGCTGGAAGCTACCCTCCCGGAAAGCATGGAAAGCAATCCGGATAGCGATGCGTTCGGCATTTTTGCAAACCCCGATGGAAATGTCGCGCGTTCGTTTGCCATCGATAATGTGACCGTCAAGATAAAAGAATAAGGTAAGTGCCGGGATAATTGTGAAATTGCACAAATGTCCCGGCACTTTTTTGTGTAAAAGGGAAAAACACATATGGATTTAGTAAAAAAGCTGAATTCCAATTGACATTTTATGCGTCTTTTGGTATAATAGATACGAACAAAAGGGTTCAAATACCAAATTTTAAAGGAGATCATGATCATGAAAAAATCCCTTCGCGCAGCCATTTGCGCATTCGTTCTTACCTGCACCATGTCGGCGGCTACCGCTTTCGCAGAGGATGAAGGACGTGTCATTACCGTAAACCTGGACGAGGCGCCTATTGCCTTTGACGTTCCGCCGCAGCTTATCGATGGACGTACCATGGTTCCGTTAAGAAAGATCTTTGAAGCACTCGGAGCTACCGTTTCCTGGGATGACGAAACGCAGACCGCCAGCGCCGTCAAGGATGATACCACTATCCAGATCACCATCGGTGAAAAGATCCTCTATAAGAACGGCAAGGGCGTGACTCTTGATGTTCCTGCACAGTTAGTGGATGACAGCCGCACGCTGGTTCCTGTCCGCGCCATTTCCGAAAGCCTTGATGTTTTGGTCGGCTGGGACGATGAAAGCTCGACTGTTTCCCTCACCTCCAAAAAGTCGGCAGAATTGACCAAGGATTCCTTTGTTGTCGGTAACGGCTACATGATCGGTACGGAAAATTCGGCTGTTACCGTGGCGGATTCTGAAGCAGGCGTGACCGTCTCTCATGGCGGCTACTACACAGACGGTAAGAATTGGGGCGGCGTGGCTCTGAAGGATGCTCATCTGCTCAATGGTCTTTCGTTCACCGTGAAGTTTGATGAGGTTCCGGACGTAGCAAAGGGTACAGACTGCTGGATCGCTCTTGATTTCCTTGCAAAGCCGGAGCTGTTCCAGGTCGCTAATGTCACCGGTAATCCGGGTCTTATGGATCTGATCCGCTTTAGCAATTCAAACATCGAGCTGTACAACGGTATCTCGACCTTCTCCGGTATCACCGCACCGATCGCAGCCGACAAGACTATGTTTGCTGTTAAGAGCGGCGATGTGCTGACCATGTCGGCTAAGCTCACCGGCGAATACTATGAGTTCACATTAACCAACGGCGAAAAGAGCGTCAACTGGATCTGTGATAACGCTGAATTTGCCAAGGTGTTCCCGGATGGTAAGGCTCACGTTGTTATCTCTGCTTCCTGCAAGGATTCCAAGAAGGATGCCTTTAAGTACACCGTTACGGATGTTTCCTATTTCGAATAATTCAGTAAGAGTGTAATATGGCAGAGGATGTTGCAAAACATCCTCTGTTTTTTTGTCTGCAGCTTATGGTTGTAGAAATAATGGGTAGTGGGTAGTGGATAGGAAAAAGGGAAACATCCTTTTGCTTGTATATATGAAAAGGGGCTGTAGCAGATATACTTGCTACAGCCCCACAGCCTGTCGGAAAACCAAAGTCCGGTTCTTTTCCGGAACTGTTCTTGTAAGAAAAGCGATCGAGGTCAAGGGCGAGTCGCCCCAGTCTTTCTTCGCAAAGGGCGACCATCCCCCTTAACGCATCAAAAATGCGAAAGAGTGGGTGATTTTTTTGTCGCATATAGCGGCAAAAAAGAGGGCGACCCCACGTATGGGGGTCGCCCCGCAAAAGCCGAAGGACTTTTTCTACAGCCCCAGGCTTTCTATTCCTGTTCAGTGGCTTCAAATACGGCAGTTAAAATGCAATCTTCGTATATGCAAAGTGTGTCGATGTCGAGCACCGTTTCGCCGTCAAACGACCATCCGGCAAATGCGTATCCATCCGGTGGATAGACCGTAGGCAGCTTGACCGGCTTTTCACCGAATAAAACATCTTCACTTTCAAAGCCATATAATTCACCAATGCCCGGCTCATAGCTGATGGTGTAAACGAGAAGTCCGGCAGAGCTTGTTTTTTTGGTTTGGGTGAGCAGGGTATCCATTTCAGCGCCATTTGTGCCCTCTTCGTCGATTGTATATGCGGTTAACTGAGCCAACAGCGCGAAATCGGGTGCTAATTTTCCAATGGTGACCGAGCGTGTAATGCCTACAAGGTTGTTGATCTGACGAACGGTGTTTCCTTCTAAATCCGATATCGTTAAGCTGTAATGGGAAATATGCTTGTTGTGTGGCACATCCCATAAAAATCGTATTTTGTCACTGTAGGTGTGTGCCGATAGCCCGAAATAGCCGCTTTCAAGTGGCTCTCCTAATTCCGGAAGCGCAGAATCGTAGTCCGGATCCGGCTCATATACGTTCTCTTCCTGCGAGTTTTCTTCGTCAGTCGAAGCGTCAGGCATAGGCATATCGGTGTCGGGCATGGTTGATTCGTCGGGAAGCGATTCTTCCGGCTGAGGTCGTGTCGTGTCCTCTGGGCTGTCTGAGATTTGCTCATCGTCGATATTAGCGTTGTCATAGGTGTCATCGATCACAGCATCGGCCTTTTCATCTAAGAGTACAGAAACGGGAAGGCTTTCTGCACCCTCACGTGCTTCATAGGTGTAGACCGTGCTATCTGAATCGATCAGCATCATGCCGTTTTTCCAGCCGGACAGTGATGAGCATTGTTCGGATAATACCGGGGTAATGTCGATTTCGGATAGATCATCCGGTGAAACACCGTCGTATAATCGAAAATAAATGCGTGCGACTAATCCATGGTCGGTATCCGGCGTGACGGCGGCAATACTTTTGGAAGCATACCATCCAAATAAGACCATTCCTTCGGAAGGAACCACTAAGGAAGAAGTCTTTCCGGATTCAGCTGTGATGACAATGTGTGATGAGCCTGGCTCAACGATCGAGGTCAGAAAGCCCTTCCCGTTTTCACCTGCTTCGGGAAGTGGTTCTGGCAGTGTTTTTTTATCGACGGTCACAAGCTGTAGCTTCTGCGTGTTATAGGTAAGCCCAAAATGCCCGACAATGGCGTTGCCTTCGGTGATAGAGAGCTTGGCACATACGGTTTGATCGGATGGAGTATATGAAATGTGTATATCGGCACGGGCGGCAAATAGCGAAAGAGAGAAGGCGTTAAGTAATAGTAACAGGATCAGTGGCTTTTTCATTGCAAAACCTCCTTATATAATATCATTATATCATATTTTTGGAAATTTGCAAGACCATTTCGCGAGTTCTAAAATTTTTTGCTTTCGTAAACGTATAGCGCGAATATTGCAGCGCGGTTGCCGCGCCATTATATCAT
>CAZAWG010000090.1:4018-6487 GCA_964488785.1 uncultured Oscillospiraceae bacterium
TTTCGTAAACGTATAGCGCGAATATTGCAGCGCGGTTGCCGCGCCATTATATCATGTTTTGGGGATTTTGCAAGAGCGTTTCGCGAGAACCGTGACTTTTTAAACGCCACTGTTTCTGCAAGCTTACAGTCGGGGAATATGCGAAAAAACGCCTGTTGCGCGTTAGTGGGGTTGTGCGCTCTCCGCATTTTGCAGAAGCCCAAAAAGGGACTGTAGAAAAACATCCTCTTCCAAAAAGCCAAAAGGAGCCGTAGCTAAATAGCTACAGCTCCTTTTTCACAAAACAATGCGGTTGGCTAAAAACAAAGGATAACCTTGCCGATGTTTTTGTTGGCATACAGAACGCTCTGCGCTTCTTCGACCTTTTCAAACGGAAACGTAGCATACACGTCCGGTAAGACCGCACCATTTTCAAAATAGGGATAAAGCTTCTCGCACACTTCCTTTAAGATCTGCGCTTTGAATTCCGGCGTGCGGCTGCGTAGTGTGCTTCCTTTTAAGCAAAAACCGCCCGATAACAGCGCCCCTAAATCAATGCTTGCCTGCTTGCCACCTAAGGTCGCGATCATGATCCAACGCCCACGCCGTGCCATTTTGGTAAAGCAGCGTCCTAATTGCTCGCCGCCTACACAGTCCAGTACCACGTTCACCGGGTTCTTCTCAAATACCTCGTCAATGCTCTCTTTGTTGGTGTTCACTATGATATCCGCACCAAAACGACGAATGGCTTCTGCCTTCTCATCGCTGCGTACCGTAGCGATCACCTTTGCCCCCATCGCCTTTGCGATCTGTGTGGCGGCAATGCCTACTCCACTGGCTCCGGCAAATACAAGTAAGGTTTCTCCCTTTTGTAAGCCGGCTTCATGCACTAAATTCAAATAGGCTGTACAATATACCTCCGGAATGCAAGCACCATGAATAAAATCAAAACCCTTGGGCAGGGGAAGTGCCATGTCGTATTTCACACATACATATTCAGCATAGCCACCTCCGCCCATGAGTGCGCAAACTTCGTCGCCTATTGTAAAACCGCTCTTTTTCGCAGCGACCTTTCCCATCTTTTCGATGACACCCGATACCTCCAGTCCCATCCATTCCGGACAGCCTGCCGGAGACGGATAGGTCCCCTCGCGCTGTAACAGATCGGCGCGATTGACTCCGGCGGCACAGACACGAATGAGGATATCCTCCTCACCTACCACCGGATCGGGCACTTCGCTTAGCTTTAAGGATTTATCGGGTTCGATCAAAACGGCTCTCATAATACAATTTCTCCTTTATAGTCAATCTCCTCGCCACACGCAGCAAGCAAAATGCGGTGCAGACGGGCTTCATAGTCGAGCGTATATGGGTTTTTACGCTCACCGCACGCCATGGCATGGAAATCCTGCATCATCGCTCTATACCGGTCATACACATCGGAGGTAGAATGGACGCCATCGTCCCCCCAGGCTTCTCCGGTGGAGCAGATACGCATACCGGTGGTTTGCCCATTTTCGGCGAAGGCTTCGAAGGGGAGCAATTGCACCGTCTTTTTCTGCCCACATACGACAAGCTGCCGGCGCATAAAGCCACCCGGTTCACACGCCGCCGTCTTGGCAAACGAAACGCCATGCGGATAGCGGAACACGGCAAAGCCGATATCGTTTGCCGTCACATCATCAAAGCCGCTGGACGTGTTGAGTGCCAGAATTTCCTCCGGAACGCCCTGAAGCCGGAAGATGAGATCAACTAAATGGCAACCGAGAAAATTCATCATACCGCCGCGAAAATGACCGAGCCATGCGCGTTTAGACGGTATATGCGAGCAATCCATATGTGTTTCCACGCTGTAAATGGGACCGAGCTCGTTCTGCTCGACCATCTCTAAGACCTTTAAATAATAGGGATTATAGCGATACATATAGCCGGTTTGGAATACCTTGCCGCCTTTTTTGACCGTGCGCAGCATATCTTCAAATTCTGCCGGGTCATTCGAGGTGGTGCCGCCGGGCTTATCCATGTGGATATGAAGTCCATGCTGCGCGGCAATATGGGTGTATTTCGTGAGCAGCCAGTCATCGGTTTCGACCGTGACAGCCTCTAAGTCCGGAATCGCAAGCAGCTCGTCCAATGTCATCTGCGGCTTTTCGGCGAAGAAGGACCACTGCTTTTTGCACTGTTCGGCACGTTCCTCTTCGCCCTCCACAGCGCACCAGCCGACTACATCAAAGCACGCGGGCAGCGAACAGATGGTTCGGAAGGTATCGCAGGCATGGTCATGGCCGATGCCGATTTGTGCGATCTTGATCTTTTTCATCATTATTATCCTTTCTTCCTATAGGGAATGTATTGATAGTTTCTATGAAACCGCAGCTTTTGCACTTGTCCGAAGGAGGGTGGAACATTCTTTTTCATTTGTACGCAAAAGAACCAAATATTCCCCCAGAGGGTTGCGAACCTCTGGACTCCATGGGGACGGTTCAAATC
>CAZAWG010000091.1:0-259 GCA_964488785.1 uncultured Oscillospiraceae bacterium
GTATAGGTGCTTTTGAGCTTGGCGACCTGACGGTATTCCAACAGCTCATCGATGATGGGATGATAGGGGCGCAAATGCTCCAACGTCTCGGCATCGGTGGAGTAGCCGCTCTTAGTCTTGCGCCCGGCCGGAAGGCCTAACGTCTCAAACAAAACCACGGCTAACTGCTTAGTGGAATTGATATTGAATTCACCGCCGGCGTAGGCATAAATGTTCTCGCGCCGCTTGTTTAGTCGTTCATCCAAGGAAGCCGAAAAGG
>CAZAWG010000091.1:359-6357 GCA_964488785.1 uncultured Oscillospiraceae bacterium
CCGCTCCATGTCCGCCAGCACACGCGACAGCGGCATTTCCACCTCGAAAAGAAGCATAAATGTTCTCGCGCCGCTTGTTTAGTCGTTCATCCAAGGAAGCCGAAAAGGCGGCAAGCCCCTCACGGTCAAGCTTGAAGCCGATCCGCTCCATGTCCGCCAGCACACGCGACAGCGGCATTTCCACCTCGAAAAGAAGCTTTTTCTGCTTTTCGTCCAAGCGCTCACAAAGCTCCGCATACGCCTTTTGTAATCCCAACACCGCAAGAATGCTCTTTTGCTCAGCATCCGATGTGTCTACACCGCTTTTTCCGGAAAAGCTGCCTAACCGGTCGGCCGTCAAAACCGAGGCCGGGTCGGCAAGATAGGAGGCAAGAAGTACGTCAAACAGGCAGGCATCGGTTTTCACGCCATACGAACCGGCATAGACGCTCCATTCCTTCAAATTATGCAAGACCACGCGTCGTGCCGGGCTTTCAAACAGCTCCTTCAAGCCCTCTTTTTCAAGCGGATATCCCAGCTTCTCGACCGTCTCGCTCTCGCCGCACGCAAAATATAACGTGTGAGCTTCATCCAGAATGACAAACAGCGGTTCTTCGGAGATCGGCAAGCTTGCCGTTTCCTTCGCTTCTAACACGCAGACCGGACAGTCAAACAGCGAAAGATTATCTTCCTTCGCCTGTGTGCCGGCCTTTTCTTCTAATTCTAAGCGCTTGATGATGCTGTTTAGCTCTAAATCGCTGCACATCTCATACAATCCCCGGTGATCGATGCCCGGATAAGCAAGCTCCTCAAGCGTCAGTCCCAACGGCACAGCTTTGCAGATCTCCGCCAGAAAGCGGCTGTCATACGCCGACGACTTTCCGTTTTCGAGCTTGGTTTTGACCGCGCCCTTAATGGAAGCATCCCCTGCTTCCAGTGCTTCATATACGCCATCCAACGACCCATGCGCACCAATGAGCGCAACCGCCGTCTTTTCGCCGATGCCCGGTACGCCCGGAATGTTGTCCGAGGTATCCCCCATCAGTGCTTTGACATCGATAAGTGCTTCCGGCGCAAGGCCGCCATACATCTCGGCGATCTTAGCACGGTCATATACCGCTGTTTCCTTGGTGGACACATACAAAACGAATGCCGTATCCGTGATGAGCTGATAGGAATCGCGGTCACCGGTCATAAGATACGCACTCGTTTTGTCGTCCGACAAGCGCGACAGTGTGCCTAAAATATCGTCCGCCTCATAGCCCTCTAAGGTCAGCTCATGAAAGCCCATCAGTCGCGCGATTTTTTTCGCCGGCTCCAATTGCTCCGCCAATTCCTCCGGCATTCCCTTGCGCGTGGCCTTATAATAATCGAACGCCTTATGCCGGAAGGTCGGCTTTTTCAGATCGTAGGCAATAGCGGCATAATCCGGCTTTAATTCCTCAAGCTGCTTATACAGCATATTGATAAAGCCGAAAATGGCGTTTGTATTGCGTCCATCGCGCGTGGTCAGCGGTCGCACGCCGTAAAAAGCGCGATTCAAAATACTGTTGCCATCCACGACTAACAGCTTTTTCATGCGGATACACCTTTCCTTTCGGCAAAAGCTATTTTAAGAAATTCCCCTTAGCCTTGAGATACGCATTGATAAATTCATCCAGATTTCCATCCATGACCGAGGAAATGTTTCCATCCTCATAGCCTGTGCGCGTGTCCTTGACCAACGTATACGGCATAAAGACATACGAACGGATCTGAGAGCCCCATTCGATGTTCAGCTTTTCGCCCTTGATATCGTCGATCTTGTCTAATTTTTCGCGCTCCTTGATCTCCAAAAGCTTGGATTTGAGCATTTTCATACAAGTTTCACGGTTTTGCAGCTGGCTTCGCTCGGTCTGACAGCCCACCACGATGCCGGTCGGCTTGTGGATGATACGCACCGCCGAATCGGTCTTGTTGATGTGCTGGCCGCCTGCGCCGCTGGCGCGGTGTGTCTCGATCTCGATATCCTCATCGCGAATTTCAATGCTTCCGTCGTCCTCTAATTCCGGCATGACCTCTACAGAAGCAAACGAGGTGTGCCGACGTCCCGAAGCATCGAACGGAGAAACACGCACCAAGCGGTGTACACCGCCCTCGCTCTTGAGATAGCCATAGGCATAGTTTCCGGAGATCAGGATGGTCGCACTTTTGAGTCCGGCCTCATCGCCATCCAAATAGTCTAACAGCTTGACCTTGAAGCCGTGCTTTTCGCCATAGCGGCAATACATACGATATAACATCTCCGCCCAATCCTGCGCTTCGGTGCCGCCGGCACCCGGATGGATGGATAAAATGCAGTTGTTCTTGTCAAATTCGCCCGAAAGCAGTGTTTCGATGCGCTGACGGTCATAGCTTTTCTGAAGCGTGGAAAGCTCGGATAAGATCTCCTCGGTAAAGCTTTCATCATCCTCCGAAATCGCCATATCCACAAGGTCGCCCAAGGCACTGACTCCATCCGCCAGCTCCTTGTAATCTCCGATTTTGGCTTTGGCGGCATTTAGCTCGCTCATCACGCTCTGCGCGTCCTCGCGCCCCCAGAAATCGGCTTCGCAGGTGGTCTTTTCAAGTTCCTCCGCTTTCTGGCAGAGAGTGTCATAATCCAGTGCTTCCCTTAGATCCTTCACATCGGTCGAAAGAAGGCCTAAGGTTTGTTTTGCTTCTTCAAGTTGTACGATCATATAATTTCTCCTGTTGTAAGTTTTCCGGTTTTCTATGATAAAGGGAAAGAAGGCATAAAGCTGAGCCGCATAGCTGACTTAAGCCCAAAAGCACTTCCCCACCAATGACTATATATACGCCGGTCATCCCGGCCCAGAACGAAAACGGTATTTCGAACACACACCATTCCCCTATGCCGGCAAGCGCTCCGATAAGCAAAAGCACACCCCCGGGGCTTCTTCGCTTTTGCAAAAACAACACCGCCGTCACACCGCACAAAAGTATATTAAGCGGCAAAAGGACAGTGCTTCGCTCCAGCATAAAGAAAAGAAACGGCAAAAAGCCCTCGCGCATTTTCAAAAACACAAAAAGCATATGCATAAGAGCAGTTATTCCATTCGCCGCCGCAAGGACAAGCAGCACGCAAGCCTGCGCTTGCCAAGCGTTTTTCGGTCTTGTCCCCATTTTTCTATTTTCCCACACAAAAATGTGAAAATACGGTGTTGACCACCTGCTCGGACACCTCGCGTCCATCGGCCTCGCACAGGGCACCCAACGCCCCTTCCAGATCAAGCCCGGCCATATCGCGCGTGAGCGTCTGCATGGCAGCTAACGCATTCTCCAGGCACTGCACCGCTTTGGCAACGGCGGCATATTGGCGTGCATTGGCTAAGATCAGTCCCGAAGCAAGTGCTTCTCCCGATACCGGATACAGCACACGAATGCGTTTCTCAAACGCTTCCTTCCCTTCGGCCCGCGCCGCCGAAAAGCAGATGAAAAATAGTCCGGCCTGTTCCATACGCTTTTTCCATATTTCGACCGTCTCGTCGTCTGCCACGTCGCATTTATTGAGTAATACAATAATATTTTTGTCAGCATTCTTTTCAAGAGCCGAAAGCCGCTCCACAAAAGCTTCATCCTCTTCTTTGGGCGCATGGGAAGCATCAAAAACCGCGACCACAAGCTCACTGTCCGCTAACATTTTTTCGGAACGCTCCACACCGATTTTTTCCACCGTATCCTCAGTCTTGCGCATTCCGGCTGTGTCGGCTAAGCGAAGCTTCACCCCGGCACAGACCACGCCTTCGGTGATGACATCGCGTGTGGTTCCGGCAATATCCGTAACAATGGCACGCTCTTCCCCGGCAAGCAGATTAAAAAAGGTGGATTTGCCGGTGTTGGGAGAGCCAACGATCGCCGTTTGAATGCCGTTTGTCACAGCACGCCCCGATGCATAGGTCGTGCAAAGTGCTTTTAATTCTTCTAAAATGCTTCGAATGCGCACGATCATTTCTTCATCCGCTATTTCGCTCATATCCTCATCCGGATAATCGATATACGCATAAACAGCGGCTAACAGCTCCTTGATCGTTTCGCCTGCGGCACGGAGCTTTTCGCCCAAAGCCCCCTCCAACTGCGCGGAAAACAGACGAAGCTCATCGGCACTTTCCGCATCCAACAGATCTCCCACCGCTTCCGCCTGTGTCAGATCGAGCTTTCCGTTGATAAAGGCGCGTTTGGTAAATTCGCCCGGCATGGCCGGACGTGCCCCGGCTTCCAATAACGCCCCTAAGATCAGGCTGACCCCGACCGGGCTTCCGTGACAGCTAAGCTCAACAGTATCCTCGCCGGTGTAGGAATGCGGAGTCCGAAAGACCGTAGCCAGCCCGGTGTCGATCTTCTTTCCATCTCCGGCAAGCATCGTTCCATAGACCGCCATACGCGCCGGATATGTCTCCAACGCTCTTGCGCTCATGGGATAAAAAACGTGCGAAGCGATTTCTATCGCCTCGTCACCGGATAAACGGATCACCGCAATACCGGCTTTTCCGGCTGCTGTAGATAATGCCACACAGGTCTCCATCGCTCCTTCTTCCTCCTTTCCGCTATCTCATCGATCAAGCAATGTACGCAATACAGGCGCGATCTGCCCGGAAGCAAACGTCTCGCTTGCCACCGCACAAAGTGCGCTGCTTCCATCCTGCCTTGCATAGGTGTATTTTGCCTTAGAAAACAGACTGATATCGTTTTCTCCATCACCAAAGGCGGCCGTGTCCCATTTGGATAAATACAGCCGCATTTGAAGATCGGAGGCAGCAAGCCCCTTGTCGGCAAAGCGTGAAGCATATTCGATCTGCTTTTCGGCATTATAGCAAACGCGCAGATCAAACGGCTGCGGCACAAGAAGCGGCGGACGCTCCTTTCTGCCACAAAGCCCGATCTTATAGATCGGCTCCTTTATCTCATATACGCCACCGATCGGACGAAGCCGATCAAGTCCGGCTTGCTCTGCTGTCTGCAGAAACTCCGGCGTTGCCCGTAAAACATAGGAAAAATCGGTGGAAAAGTATAAAATCGGACAGGATTCATATGCCGGTTCCCGTGCGAAGCGAAGCAGGTTCTCCACCGACAGCGGCTTGTGGTACAGCGTTTTACCGCGATGAATGCACAGCGCACCATCATCGCAGATATAGTATAATTCATCTGCAAACGGCAAATGCTCCACCAGACGCCGCATACCGGAATATGCGCGCCCCGACGCGAGAGCAACCGTCTTTCCGGCATCAAGCAGTGCTTCAAGAGCCGCCGCACCTTCGGCAGAAATACGCGTTTCGCCTTTTTCAAGCAATGTTCCGTCGATATCGCACAGGACCAACTTTACCATCTTTTTCTTTTCCATCCTTTCGGAACCTTCACAGTGAGCCTGCCGTTTTCATCCATCGGCAGGCTCACTGACTGTAATACAATTTTAGTAGCGGAACAGAAGCGTCAAAAACTGTGCATCCTCCACCAGAACAAGTAAAAACGGTGCAAGCAGCAGGACACTGTCAAAGCGATCAAGCACACCGCCATGTCCCGGAAACAGCTTGCCGTAATCCTTCACCCCATAGGTACGCTTGATGACCGAAGCGAGCAGGTCGCCGATCTGCGACAGCACCGACAAGAAAAGCCCCACAAATACTAAGCCCACATAATTGGGCGTGAGCGAAAACATCTGTGACAGAGCAGCACCATAGATCAAAAACGCAAGTATGCAGAAGAAAATGCCGCCTAAAGAGCCTTCGATCGTCTTTTTGGGACTGATCTTCGGGCAAAGCTTATGCTTGCCGAAAAAGCTTCCGGTAAAATAAGCAAAGGTATCGGTGATCCAGGCCGCAATAAAGACAAGCAAATAGATGTATTGTCCCACCATACGTCCGGCATCCGTGCCCGTCTCGACCGTCACATAGCGCAGACGGATAAGACAGACAAAGCAGACCGTAATATAAACGATCATGGTGTAGGTCGTACAGACACGCTCGGTCTGTACCTTTTCATG
>CAZAWG010000092.1:0-6335 GCA_964488785.1 uncultured Oscillospiraceae bacterium
CATATACCAGCGACCGGTCGCTTCATCGTATACAAAATCCGGGTCTTCATCGTCCTGCTTTGCCAAAAAGACCGTGTCCGGGTCTGTATCTTTTTTCTTCGGCATGAGCGTGACGTCCAATACATGGACCCCATAACGGACCTCGCCGGTGCATTCGCCGTGGGCTAAAATATGCTCATGTGCAAACGAGCAGACCCAATACAGCCATTTTTTCTCGGTCCGGTGATATAACAGCGACAGTGCCACATCGTTTGCCCATACGCCGTCTCCGGCATCGTAAAACAAGGCGCCGCACAATTCAAATTCGCTTGTGCCGGGAATCCAGGAGAAAATGCCCTGATAGCCTCCCTCTTGCTGGCGAATGGACATGGATAAAAAGACTTTTCCGTTTTCCTGTAAAATTTCACCGTTTTCATAGCGAATGGGGCGCATATCCGCCTGCGACAGTCCGCAATCCATATAAAACGAAACGGCGCGCAGGACAGCTGTTCCGGACACGACCAACGCGGCATACGAACCGGAGAAAACGCTTTCCCGACAGATATCCTCGAATCCCGGTGCAAAAGCTGTGCGCACAAACGACGGTACCCCATCCGGTGCTTTTGTGTACAGATCGATGTACGCGCCACGGCAGGAAAAGATCAGCGAAAGCCCCGGAACAAGAGGGCATACCGGTTGCCCATCAGCATACAGCGTTCCGTTTTGACCGGAAAGCGTACACATAAAGCAGTTTCCATCCGGCTTGAGAAACTGAAAGCCGACCTCGCCCTCCAAGGCTGCAAGCTGTACTTCATAATTGGCATAGGGGAAGAATCGTCCCACAAGGCGCGAAAGGAAGTCCGTTTTCGAGCCGGTGACATGATACAGACCGCCGGAGACCGCTTCGACAGGTTCCCCTTTTTTGCAAAGCAGAGGATACAGGTCGCCGCGTGTATCGTTGACAAAATCCTTGAAAAAGCTCATTTCGCCCAACATAAGCTTTTTGTTTTTGAAGAGTGTCAGAGAAAACTGACGTTTGAACAGCATATCCGAAAGCATGGCTCTCTTCCTTTCTATCTGGTTTTATGGAATTACACGATACCCCACCATGTTTTACATAAACACAGTGGGGTTTTTCGGTTTCTGCGAAGCCGGAGCTTCAGCGCGTATTCATAGGCGGTGGATTGTTCTTTTTGTTTCTACAAGCTTACAGTAGGGTGGTATGCGGAAAGCGCATAGTACTCGTTAGAGGGGGTGAGCGAACCCATCTGTCTTTTCATTTGAGCTTTGGTGGTGGCGTTTATGCCGTCAAAACGGGCTGACAATGCGCGGACAGATATTCTGTCTTTTCACCTAAACTAAACCGTGAAATTTGCAGCAGTGCATCACTGCCCTTCGGCAATGCCGAGAAGGATAATGCCGACAAAAACAACAAGAATCGAAGCATAGTGCTTCCACGAAAGCTTTTCCTTTAAGAAAATGCGGCTCCATAACACCGAGGCGGCGCAATACGCCGAAATGACCGGTGCGGCTCCAACGGGGTTCGCTGCAATGGCGTAGATGTATGCCAACTGTCCGGCTGTCTCACATATACCGCCAACGCCCTTGGCCCATTCGTTCTTGAGGGTCAAACGCTCCTTCTTGATGATCACTACATAGATAAACGCGATGACTGCCATGAACAAAAACGTCAATTCATAGGCAACATTTGCCGTGTCCTCCGGAAGATAGTGGAATACCTGCGGAAAGAACTCGTTTTCTTCCTCTAAAATGATGCTGTCAAAGAAGGTGCCTAACGCATCGATCAAGCAGTATAAGATCGGAAGAAGTAACGCGAGAACGCTCTTGGAATACTTGATGTTCGCCGTTTTTTGACGCGCCTCCCTTGCTTCTGCGTTTTCGGTGTATTCTGCTACACCTAACAAAAGGACGCCGACACAAACGATCACCACACCGACCGTCGAAAGCGTATCGATGGTCTGACCGAGTACAAGAAAGCAAAGGATCGCCGCAAGGGCTCCCGAGGAGTTGCAGATCGGCGAGGACACCGACAGCTCGATGTACCGTAAGGTCACATATCCAAAGATCATGGATAAAATATACATACTGGAAGCCGGTAAATAGTAGAGGATGGCTTCAAACGAAATGGGCGTGCCGGTCGCTATCTCCACAAGGGCGTGAATACCCATCACAAGCCCCACCGCCATGACCATCTTCCAATGGCTGTAGGTATCTGAGGGCTTGGAGCCGAGCTTGCTGAACAGATCCGAGCCGCTCCAGAATAATAACGCAATGAGTGCAAGTACTAACCACATAAAATATTCCTCCTTAAAATGCTTTTTCATTGTAGCAAAGAAATGTAAATATTTCTACATTTATCGCCAAATTCGTCCAACATTTTACATTTCTTTCACACGGAGGAATATGCCGCACTTCTACAGATTCAACAGCACCACCGAAGCCGTTCCGAACAGATAGCCCACCAATTGCAGCGTGGATAAACGCTCCTTGTATAACGTCAACGCACAGATAAAGGTCAGCACGATGCCCCCTGCCGATATGCCGGGAAACAGGACGGAGGCAGGGATCAGTGCCGAGACCACCATGACAAGATAATTCAAAAGTCCGTTGGCAAGCCCATGAGAAACGCTGTATTTCAAGCATCCGCGCAGCTTTTCCTTGGCTAGTGTGCCGCGCAAAGCAGAGAACACAAGAAGCGACACACCCACAAGGACTAAAGAAACGATCATGAATTCGCTCTTGTAGGCTCCCTCAAAGGCGACCTGCTGCATTTTCTGCACCGTAGAGCACATCCCATTGCCCACAAAATATAAGAGGACATACACAAGCCAGACACGGGAAAAATGCATCGATTCATTCTTGTTGAAATTGATGAGAAACAGCGATACTAACAACAGCACCAGTCCCACGACAAATAAGAGCTTCACCGAATCGTGTAAGAAGAATATCCCATAAAAGGTCGGGATCAACAGCGAATACGAGCCAATGAGCATGGTGACCGACAAGGGACCTGTTCCGATGGCAGCGACCGCACCGATCGTTGCCGCCCCATAGGCTATGGCAAAGCCGATGGAATAGGGAAGCAATTCCGCGACAAAATGCAGCCGAAAGCCACTTTGCACGGTGAAAAACGCCGTTGCGGCAAAGCAAACGATGCAGGTGAACAGGAGCGTGTCCGGCTTCTCCACCTTGCGCTGATATTCCTTTGTGATAATGCTCTGAAGCGTACTGCAGACGACAATGGCAATAAGTAATAGGTATCCCATCCTCTGTTATCCTTTCTTTACCGTGAAAAATGCACATGAGAAAGGCGGCACAGACGAAAGCGTAACGTGTTTTCCATCTAATGCTCCGGTGCATTCCACACCTTCAAAGGAGCGGTATTGCGCATCCAATTCCACGACCGGGCGCGCGATCTCATCGGCAAAGCAGTTCCACAGTCCGACCGCTAAAGCACCGGTTTTTTCATCACGCTTGGTGAGAATATATAATTCCGGGTGTCCATAGCTGTACGCCGGCACAGCCGCGCCAAAGCGTGCGCACGCCTTGTACAGCGAATGCGACCGATAGTAGCTTCGGAACACGTTTTCATAGGTATATGCCTGCTCATATGCATCCCAGGCGAATACAAAAAACTGCTCGCCCTCGGCGTTGCGATAATAGTAGGAGCCTACCGTGCGGCGGTTTTCTAACGCATCCGTGGCCTGTGTCATAAAGTGACTGAAGATCTCGGCTTTATCCGAAACGGTGATCTCCTTGGCCGCAAGGTCGGCATAGGTTTCATCGGCTTCCGTGTCGAAATATTCATAGGCGGCGTGATAGCTCTCGCCGACGGACAAAAGTCCCACATCAACGCCTTTCTCAGTCAAAAGCTCTGCCGCGCGAAGGTCAATGATCAAGCCCTTTTGATAGGCCTCTCGCGGGACCATGGTCACGTTTTCGGCAAAGGCGATGCCGCAAACGCCACTTCCCTCATAAACAGTCGGCAGACTGTTGGCGGAAATGAGCCGGGCGGCACGCGAAAAGAAGATATTCTCGACCTCGTTTCTGTTCTCATATACACGCGGAATGCGCATATCCTCAAATTTCTCCATGCGCTCATATACACGCACGCCGCACGGTGCTTTTCCGTCAAAATGCGCCGCAAGAGACGCGTACAGCGCACGGTGCTTTTCATGGCTTTCCATGTAACCGCTCTCATAGCCGGGCTTGGAATTGTAATCGATGCCGTATTTCAAAATGCCGCTCATATGACCATCGGCGCGCAAGGCTGTGTCAAACAGCTCAAGATAGCTTGCCGGGCAGGCTGTGCGCGGACGCGGAAATACGTCGCCCTCCGAAACGATCTCCATGTCACCGGTACACCAGCTGTTTTCCATGCGCTCAAGCTCGATCACATCCTGCAAATGACAGCCCCAACCACGCTTTTCCGCCCAGTATGGCGCACCGATGAGCCGCAGAAACGGCTTTGTGCCTCCGGCTAAAAGACGTGCGATGGAAGCCGCATCGATCCCATCCATGTCCCAGGTAGTGATACAGGCGCAAACACCTATGCGCACCTTGGGGTACCTTATCCACAGATGCACGCATTTCCTTTGCGAACACCTCGAAATAGTGCCGCTTGGAATGCTGCCAGGCCGAACGATAGCGATTGGCAGTGCCGGACAGCAGAAGTGCCGGGAGATCCTGTGTGTCTATCGTCTCGCCCAATTCCTCTTCCATATAGGCGATATGGTTTTTGCAAACACAGCCTGAGCCATGCGAAAGCGTGCCATAGCGGAAATCATCGTCAAATAAGATCATATCCACCCCACACGCCGCCACATCCGCAAGATAGCTTCCTGCCATGCGGCGAAAATCCGGGTCGGACGGACAGATAAAATCTTTGCTTTCCGCGCCGGATACACCCTTCATGTGTGTATAGGTATTGGGGTCGGGAAGCATAAACGTCCACAGCCAGGCGCAGACCTCATACCCATGGGCTTTATAAAAGGCGGTATTGCGTTTTAACGCCGCAAGCTCACACGCTTTTTCGTCCTCGGACAGAAAATAGCGATTGATGGAAAGCATGACACGCGAAGCATCGAAGCGTTCCAGCTCCTTCAAATGTGCCTCTAAGCCCATGCGTTCGGCTGAACGGCTGATAAGTGGAACAGAAACAGAATATGGCATAGAAAACATCTCCTGACATGAAAATTTGTATTTCTACCCATAATTATACCGCTTTCCGGCGGCAAAGATAGACCGAATCGTCCGCAAAATATGTAAAATCTTCCGGAATATTCTGCACAAACGCTTGACATCGTTTCTGCGCTCTTGTATACTGTCCCTATAAGGGGGGAAGCTTATGACCTTACACTACGACAAAGCAAGATTAGATACGCTTTTGGAGGATTTCTGCCTGCTCACCGGCATATCGGCGGCGGTGTTGAACACGAGCGGCAAAACGCTTGCCTCCTACAGCGGAAAAACGCCGCTTCTTTGCCGCGAAATACAAAAAAATCCGTGTGGAAACGAAAAATGTGCCTGCTCCGACCAGGCTCTGATAGCGCTCTGTCAGCAAACAAAAAAGCCTGCACGGCACTTTTGCCATGCAGGCGTGATGGATGCGGTGATCCCTATTCTGAAGGAAAATCAGCTCATCGGCTACATTTTGCTTGGAAGAATGCGCGTTTTAGCTTTTGAAGAAATACAAAACCGGCTTTCGTGGCTGCCCCATGCAGATCAAGCGCTACAGACCATGTATGAGGAATTGCCGACCTATGGGGAGCGGCAGCTGCAAAGCTTATTTAAACTGGCTTCCGTCCTTGTTTCCTTTCTGCTCACCGAGCATATCGTCCATGCCGAGGACGATGCCTTTGTCAAGCAGGTAGAAAAGCATATCGATGCGCATTTGAGCGAGCCGCTTTCGGTCGAGCTGCTCTGCCGCGCCTTTGGGCTTTCAAAAAGCAGTCTATATGAGCGGTTCCATCTGGTATTTGGGCAAACGGTGGGCGAATATATCCTGCAAAAGCGCATGGAAAAAGCGTATGCGTTAGTGTGTGAAAGCACACTTTCCATGGCGGAAATCGCCGAACAGGTCGGGATCTGTGACTACAGCTATCTCAGCCGCCTGTTCAGAAAAAAATATGCGTGTGCGCCGTGTACGCTCCGGAAACGGATGAAGCACCAATAAAAGCCTATTCTTTGCTCTCCGGCGGTGTGTCTCCGCTATAGTAGAGCATACAGTGGCAATAACCTGAAAACGCAGGATCCTTGAGCTGTTCACGAAATTCGCGGCACATACATTTGGTGTCCTCGCTCTTCTGCCGGACACAGGGGCAATAGCCACCACG
>CAZAWG010000093.1:0-6194 GCA_964488785.1 uncultured Oscillospiraceae bacterium
CAAAAGATCTTAGCCGCTCATGCCGGTTTAGATAAGGTCGAGGCAGGTGAGCTGATCCTTGTACAGCTTGACCGAGTCCTCGGCAACGATATCACCTCCCCTGTTGCGATACGCGAATTCGACAAGCTCGGATTTGACGAGGTTTACGATCGTGACCGTGTGACCATGGTCATGGATCATTTTGCCCCCAACAAGGATATCAAGGCGGCCATTCAATGCAAGATGTGCCGCGATTTCTGCAACGAAAAGCAGGTCACGCATTTTTATGACGTCGGCAAGATGGGCGTTGAGCACGCACTGCTTCCCGAAAAGGGACTTGTTGTTTCCGGAGATGTGGTCATTGGTGCCGATTCCCACACCTGCACCTATGGTGCGTTGGGCGCCTTTTCCACCGGTGTCGGCTCCAGCGACATGGCCTGTGGTATGGCGATTGGAAAGGCTTGGTTCAAGGTTCCGTCGGCCATCAAATTTGTGCTTCACGGTTCGCTTGCACCGCACGTGACCGGTAAAGACCTGATCTTACACATCATCGGAAAGATCGGCGTTGACGGTGCCTTATACCGTTCGATGGAATTTACCGGTGAGGGCGTTTCCAGCCTTTCGATCACCGACCGCTTGACGGTCTGCAACATGGCCATCGAAGCCGGTGCCAAAAACGGCATTTTCGAGGTGGATGAACAAACACTTGCCTATATTGCCGAGCATTCCGACCGCAAGCCGGTCGTATACACCGCCGACGAAGATGCACCGTATGACCAGGTGATCGACATTGATCTTTCCTCTATTCGTCCGACGGTTGCCTTTCCGCATTTGCCGGAGAACACACACACGACCGATGAAATCGCCGGCATGGACAAAATTCGCATCGATCAGGTGGTCATCGGCTCCTGCACCAACGGATATTACGAAAACATTCGCGAAGCCGCTGAGATTTTCCGCGGTCACAAGGTTGCTGACGGTGTGCGCGCCATAATCATTCCGGCCACACAGAGCATCTATTTGCGCTGCATGAAGGAAGGCCTTTTGGAGGTCTTTATTGAAGCCGGCTGTGCAGTATCCACGCCGACCTGCGGCCCGTGCTTGGGCGGTCACATGGGCATTCTTGCGCCGCATGAACGCGCTGTTGCCACCACCAACCGCAATTTTGTCGGACGCATGGGCGACCCGACCTCCGAGGTCTATTTAGCATCCCCGGCTGTTGCCGCCGCCAGTGCCATTATGGGCTATATCGCATCGTTCGAGGAGGTAAAATAACATGGCAAACATGATTTTTGAAGGCAGTGTCATCAAATATGCCGATAACGTCGATACCGACGTGATCATCCCGGCACGCTATCTCAACACCATTGATAAAAAAGAGCTTGCTTCGCACTGCATGGAGGATTTAGATTCGAAATTTTCCGAACGTGTGCAGACACATCAGATCATTGTAGCCGGCAACAACTTCGGCTGTGGCTCTTCGCGTGAGCACGCACCGCTTGCCATCAAGGAAAGCGGCGTGAAGTTAGTCATTGCCAAGACCTTTGCCCGCATTTTCTATCGCAACGCCATCAACATCGGTCTTGCCATTCTGGAATGTCCCGAGGCAGCGGAAGCCATTGCAGACGGCGATGAGATCGTAGCCGATATGGAAAAGGGCATCATCACCGACAAGACCACCGGAAAAAGCTTTGAGACAAAGCCCTTTCCCGAATTCATCGGTAAGATCATTGCCGAGGGCGGCTTAATGGAGTCCATCAAGAAAGGAAGTATTCGATAATGAATTTAAACATTGCTTTATTGCGCGGTGACGGCATTGGTCCGGAGATCGTTGACAGTGCTGTCCGTGTATTGAACCATATTGCTCCCAAATTTGGTCACACCTTCACCTTTACCCCGTATTTGATCGGTGGTGCTGCCATCGATGCTACCGGCGCTCCGCTTCCGGAGGAGACGGTGACCGGCTGTCTTGCTTCCGACAGCGTATTATTAGGTGCCGTGGGCGGTCCAAAATGGGATACGCTTCCCGGCGACAAGCGCCCGGAAAAGGCATTGCTCGGTATTCGTTCGGCCATGGAGCTGTATACCAATCTGCGCCCGGCTAAGCTCTATCCGGCGTTGAAGGATGCTTGCCCGTTACGTCCGGAAACCGCCGCAAACGGCTTTGATATCCTCATCGTGCGTGAGCTGACCGGCGGCATTTATTTCGGTGACCGCGGCTACCGCGAGGGCAAATACGGCACCGAAGCCTATGACACCGAATGCTACAGCCGTGTTGAGGTCGAGCGCATTGCCCGCGCCGCCTTTGAAGCGGCCGGAAAGCGGCATGGCAAGGTGATCAGCATTGACAAGGCAAACGTGCTTGAGACTTCCCGCCTGTGGAGAAAAACAGTGCATGAGATCGCCGCAGAATATCCGAATGTGACCGTGACCGATATGCTTGTAGACAATGCCGCTATGCAGCTTGTCAAGGATCCTTCGCAATTCGACGTTATCGTAACCTCCAATATGTTCGGCGATATTTTGTCGGATGAAGCCTCCCAGATCACCGGCTCGATCGGTATGCTGCCGTCGGCTTCTTTAGGTGCCACCACGCGCGGCTTATATGAACCTATCCATGGCTCTGCTCCCGATATTGCCGGACAGAACCTCGCAAACCCCATCGCCACCATCCTTTCGGCAGCTATGATGCTGCGCTATTCCTTTGATCTGGGCGCCGAAGCCAATGTTATCGAAGAAGCCGTCGGCAAGGTATTGGAAGCCGGCTACCGCACACATGATATTGCCTCCAAAACCGGAAGCGATGCCTTTGCGCCGCTCGGCACGACCGAAATGACCGACAAGATCATCGAAACGATCGGTTAATTTAGCAAGCAAGGAGTCTTACCATGAATCCCAATCCCGAAAAGCTGTCGTTGGAGCTTGCACGCCTTGTCTTTTTCCGTTCGGTGTTAGACGAACCGGTCTTGAAGCATTTGACACATTTCCTGCGCCTTTGTGCAGTCCCCAATACCTCGCCCTTAGAAAAAACCGAAGCATATGCCCTCTTTTTGGAGGCACTGTATGCCGTCGGCGGCGACCTTGGCGTGTACCTAAAGGAACGCTTGGAGTGCGATGACAACACCTATTACCGGTTAGCCGGAGCCAAAAAGGATATTCCCCGTCCCATGCGCGACTGCTTCTTATCCGAGCTTGCCGTGCTGTCCTCTTTGACCCGCCTGTCGGCTGTGACGCTGTTGACCGCCGTTGGTCTGCCAAGCTCACTCCCGGGCTTTGACAATACCCCGTTTGACCTGTCCGAAGCCATCCTGCCTCGTTTGGAAAAGGCAGACCGCTACGGCTACGGCATTTATGCCAAATATGGAATGTTCCGTGTGGATGAAAATGCACATCTGATCCCGGTGCTTTCGCCGGATCCGATTGCTCTTTCCGATCTGATCGGCTATGAAAGTGAGCGCGGCGAGGTCATCGACAATACCCGCGCCCTGATCGAAGGTCGTCCGGCTGCCAATGTGCTTTTGTGCGGCGATGCCGGCACCGGCAAATCCTCCACCGTCAAAGCCGTTGCCAACCGTTTCCGCAAGGATGGTGTGCGGTTAGTTGAATTACGCAAGGAGCAACTGGCTCTCTTACCGGTCCTCATGGGGGAGATCGCGGAAAATCCGCTCAAATTCATTCTGTTTGTAGACGATCTTTCGTTTGCCGCCGATGATGACGGCTATGCCTCATTAAAAGCGGCTCTTGAAGGCTCTGCCTCGGTCAAAGCTTCCAATGCTGTCATTTATGCGACCAGCAACCGCCGCCACCTTGTCAAGGAGACCTTCTCGGCGCGGGAGGGCGACGAGATACACCGCCGCGATGCCATCGAGGAATTGATGTCGCTGTCCGAGCGCTTTGGATTAACCGTCCTGTTCTCGAAGCCAAACAAGCAGTTGTATATGCAAATCGTTTCGGCACTGGTTCAGGCACACGGCATAAAAATGGATGAGAACGAGCTTTCCGTGCGTGCCGAAGCCTTTGCCCTTGCCAAGGGCGGCAGAAGCGCACGTGTAGCAGAGCAGTTTGCGGATAGTCTGGCTTGCCAATCGTGAGCGAGCTTCCATACACATAGAAAAGTCCCTTCTTGAACAAGATGGGACTTTTTTTGCACAAAACAGCGGATTTTACAAATACCTATTTACAAACTCGGAAAAATCGTGTATAATATCCTTGTATCGGTCAAAATGTATATTTTTGACAACAAAGGAGAAAGAGACATGGCAAATTTTAAGCTCAGTGCTTTTGCCGATGAGGTTTCAGCTGTTTTTGACGAGCAGTTGAACTATTTGAAAAGCCGGAATATCTCATATATCGAGCCGCGGAACATCGATGGAACCGGCGTTGCCCTGCTGTCGCTCGAAGAAGCAAGGACGGCAAAACGCAAGCTGGACGCAAGCGGCATTGGCGTATCCTCGGTCGGCTCCCCAATCGGCAAGATCACCTTGGAGGATGATTTCGCTGCGCATATGCAGTTGTTTTCACACGTATTGGATATCGCCGAGATTTTCGAGACAAAAAATGTCCGTATGTTCAGCTTCTTCTGCCCGAAAGGCGAGGATGTAGACAAATACCGCGATGCAGTCTTTGCCCGGCTGGAATTATTGTGTGAGCTTGCCGAAAAACGCGGTGTCACGCTTTGTCACGAAAATGAGATGGGAATTTACGGCGAAACGCCGGAAGCGTGCCGACTCTTAATGGAGCATTTCGGCACGCGCTTAAAAAGCGTGTTGGATATGGGCAATTTCGCTTTCTGCAAGCAGGATGCCTTCCATGGCTACACGCTGTTGGAGCCTTATATCGAATACATCCACATCAAGGATGCCTTTTACGATACACGTATCGTCCCGGCAGGCAAAGGGGACGGACAGGTGCAGAAGATCCTTGCCGCGTTTGACCGCTTTACCGACCGTGATGTCTTTTTGACCTTAGAGCCGCACTTAACCGTGTTCGATGGACTTAAGAACCTGTCCAACCTTGACGATATCACAGTAGAAAATGCCTATGAAACGCCGGAGGTCGCTTTTGACACAGCTCTTGCAGCCTTGCGCGGCATAATCGATACTCTTTAAAAAATCAATATTTTTACGTTCAATAAACGAAAGGAATCGGAGCATGAGTAAAACCTTAAAAATGTTAGCGATCGACCTTGGCGCTTCCAGCGGTCGCGGCATTGTCGGCAAATTCGATGGAAGCAAGATCACCTTAGAGGAAACACACCGTTTCACCAACGACCCGGTCAATATCCATGGTGCATTGTATTGGGATATGCTCAAGCTGTTCACCGAGATCAAGGGAGCCATCTCTAACTGCTTCCTCTCGGACAACCGCGATATCAAGAGCATTTCCATCGACACCTGGGGCGTGGACTTCGGTCTTTTGGATTATGAGGGACAGCTTATCGGGAACCCCTATAACTACCGCGACCCCCGTCTGACACCGGAATTGATGGAAGAGCTGTTTGAGATCATCCCCAAGGAAGAGCTGTATCGTATTACCGGAACGCAGTTCTGCAACTTCAACTCGATCTATCAGCTGTTCTCCTTCCGCAATGACCCTTATAAATTCAAGAATGCAAAAGACCTCCTGTTTGTGCCTGACCTTCTCAAATACTTCCTCACCGGCACCAAGCAAACCGAATACACCATCGCTTCCACCTCTCAGCTGTTGGATGCCAAAACACGCAACTGGTCGTGGGATATCATCGACCGTCTCGGCTTCCCGAAGGAAATGTTCGGCGAGATCGTAGCTCCCGGCACCTCGGCCGGCAAGCTGCTTCCGCATATCCAAGCAGAGGTCGGCGCGATGGACGCTGAGGTCATTGCCTGCGCCAGCCATGATACCGCCTCGGCTGTGGTTGCCGTTCCGGCCAAAAACGAGGATTTCGTTTACATTTCCAGCGGCACCTGGTCGCTCATGGGCAAAGAGATTCCCGAACCGATCACCAACGACCTTGCCTATACCTATGATATCACCAACGAGGGCGGTACGGACCGCAAGATCCGTTTCTTGAAGAACATCATGGGGCTGTGGATCGAGCAGGAAAGCCGCCGTCAGTGGGCGCGCGAGGGCGAAAAGCTGTCGTTCAACGAGCTGTCGGATATGGCGATGGCTTCCAAGCCGCTTGCCTGCTTCATCAATCCCAATGACCTTGTGTTCCAGACACCCGGCAATATGCC
>CAZAWG010000094.1:0-6162 GCA_964488785.1 uncultured Oscillospiraceae bacterium
CCTACGCCATGACCATCACGCTTTTGCTCAATTCCGAGGGCAAAAAGATGGGTAAGACCGCAAACGGCGCAGTTTGGCTCGACCCGAATAAAACACCGCCCTACGATTTCTTCCAGTATTGGAGAAACGTGGACGATGCAGACGTGATTAAGTGCATGAAAATGCTCACCTTCATGAGCCTTGAGGAGATCGCCGAATATGAAAAATTAGAGGGCAGCGAGCTGAATAAAGCAAAGGAAAAGCTGGCTTATGAGCTGACCGAGCTTGTTCACGGCAAAGAAGAGGCCGATAAGGCTCTCGAAGCCGCAAAAAGCATTTTTGCCGGCGGCGGTAAGAGCGAAAATATGCCTACAACCACGCTTTCGGAGGCGGATTTCACGGATGGTAAAATCACGCTTGCCGCGCTTTTGGTCAAATGCGAGCTTTGCCCCTCCAATAGCGAAGCCAAGCGTAATATCAAGCAGGGCGGTATCTCGGTCGGAGATGAAAAGGTCACCGATTTTGCCAAAGCTTATACCAAAGAGGAGATCGGCGCAGAGCTTATCATTAAAAAAGGTAAAAAGGATTATCACCGCGTCGTGGTGGAATGATCGCATAAGCGTGACCAGGGCAAAGTCGCAGAATCAGAGCCTTTGCCCCGGTCTGTTTGTATACACCGGATCACGACAGGGGGATAGGCATGAATAGACCAGAGGTATGTTATATTTTCGGAGCCGGGGATTTGTATATCGATTCTCTCATACCGGCTCCCGGTTCGTTTGTCATCGCTGCCGATGGGGGCTTGTACCATGCCAAACGCTTAGGTATCGTGCCGGATGAGTGCTTAGGGGATTTTGATTCGGCAAGCCGTGCCGAAGCACCGCCGGACAGCCTCGTGTATCCCACGAAAAAAGACTATACCGATATGCATTTGGCGGTCTTGCGCGGCATCGAGCAGGGCTGTAAAGTGTTCGAGATCTATGGCGCTCTCGGTGGCGAACGTGTCGATCACTCGATCGCCAATCTGCAAATGCTTGCCCATTTTGCGCAAAAAGGGTATACATTAAGACTGCATGGAAGAAATCAGCTCATCACCGCCATAAGCGCGGATGTGACCTGCTCTCCGGTGTCCATATCCTTTGCGGAGGATAGCCGTGGCTACCTGTCGTTGTTTGCCATCGGCGGTAGGGTAGAGGGGCTGACCTTGACCGGACTCAAATATACGCTTGAAAACGCCTGTATTACGGATACCTTTCCTCTTTGCGTCAGCAATGAGTTTGTCGGAAAGATAGCGCATATTTCCATTAAAAGCGGAACCTTGCTGCTTGTTTTTTCGCAGAGTGTCCGGTATCGTGTGGAGGGAGAAATACTATGACAGAGCTTGAAAAGCTACAGTATGCCAAAGGCGTTATCGATAAAATGGCGAATGGCATCGATCCCCTCGCCGATAAGCCGGTCGCTGAGGGGGATCTCGTCAATAACGTGCGTATCTCGCGTTGCCTGTTCTATGTTTCGGATGTCCTCCGTCAGGTCATCGATAACGGCGGCACGGAGCAAAAGCGAAAAACGTATGGTAAACGCCCCTTTTCCATCACACAGGAGACATTAAAGGACTTTCCTTTCTCCGAAACTCCGGTCACAGCCAGTGAGCTTTGTAAGCGCCTTTCGGATGCTGTGCATGACCCGGATGTGAAAAAACTTACCTATAATATGCTCTGCGGCTGGTTAATGGAGCGAGAATTGTTGGTGGAAAATACGGACCCTGTCGTCCGTTGCAGTAAGGTCCCGACCCCCTTAGGACGGGAGCTTGGCATATCTGTCGAAGTCCGGCATTCCATGCGCGGGGAATACGATGTGGTGGTCTATACCCGTGCTGCACAGCAGTTTATCGTGGATAATATCGATTCGTTATGTGCATACATACTCGAAAATACAAAATTAAAAAGCGAATGATCGCTGTATATGGGAGAAATAATTATGTTTGGTATCAACGTTCATTATCTTGCCGCCTGCGCACCGCTCACAAAGGCGCTGCAAGCCGTGAAGGAAGCCGGATTTGATGTTCTCGACTTCACACCGGAATTACAGGCCGAGGATTGGGAAAGCCGAATGCATTCCGATTTCGAGGCTATCCGGGAGGCAGGTCTTGTTGTGCATCAGACCCATGCTCCCTTCAACCGCTATGGCTCCTGGGGCGACAGCTACATCACCTGCCTTGACCGTGCCTTAGAGGCTACGATCTGTATGGGCGCGGAATATATGGTGGTCCACGGCGATGAATTCGATTTCGATCACCTGACCTATACCACCGAAAATGCCATTAACTACAACTATGAGCTGTTCTATCCGTATGTCGAAAAGGCGGAAGCACATAATGTTAAGATCGCCTTCGAAAACCTGTTTGAGGATATACCGAATAAGCCCCGTCTTTGCTCTAAAGCCGAGGATCTAAAGGCACTCATCGAAAAATATAATACCCCGTCTGTCGTCTGCTGTTGGGATACCGGTCATGCCGGTGTTTCGTTTGGTGCCAAACAGCCGGAGGCCATCCGCCTGTTAGGTAAGCATATCACCTGTACCCACGTTCATGACCAAGGACACCGCCAAGACCTGCATCTTCCGCCCTTCTTGGGGGATAACGACTGGGATGCCTGCATGAAAGCCTTCGCAGACGTCGGCTATAGCGGACACATCACCTATGAGATGGTGTATGGAAAGATTCCGGAAGCCTTGCTGGGCGATTTCTCCAATTACCTTATGCAGTGCGCAAAGCAGCTAAAAGCCAAAATGAACTGATTCAACTTTATGCTCCACACGAAACAACGTGTGGAGTTTTTTTCATACACGCATACTTTTTCACAAAAAGTAATTGACAATTCGTCCAAAAGCCTGTATAATTATACTGAATAAGAATAGCGAGGTCATGTTATGAAAAAAAGATCATCTGTGCGCTTCGGTGCATTTGTAGCCGCCGTCCTGTCTGCCCTTACGGTATGCTCTGCAGCCTCTCCGGTGATTTCCTTTGATGTTGAATCTGCCGTAGACTTTGAAACTGTGCAGAACAGAAATGTTCAGCTTGCCGATACCTTCCTCGAGCTACCCGAATCGGCGCTTGAGCTTCCCTTGTCAAACGATGAGCAGAAGGAGCTTCTTGCCAAGACCGAAAACGACGCTTCTCTGTTTGCCTCTGCCTTTGAAGGAAGCGGCACGGAAAAATCTCCGTATCTCATTCAATCCAAAGGAGATCTGCGCCTGTTTGCAACCTCTATCCGCAGTGGAAGCAGTACATATATCGGCGCACACTATAAGCTGACTGCCGATATCGATTTGGAGGGCGAGCATTGGACGCCGGTCGGAACGTATTCCAGCTCGGAGGATCCGTATGCCACCGCCTTTGCCGGTGTGTTCGACGGCGATGGACATACCGTGAAAAATTTCCGTATCGCCGCCGATGCCAGACATCTTGGCTTCTTTGGCCTTACCTATAATGCCTCTATCCGCGATTTGACCATCTCCGATTTTTCACTGGAGCTTGATTCGAGCGCTGCGCGTCCGTTTTATGTGGGTGGTCTTGTCGGCCGCTTCCTCGCGGTCGGACAGACGGGTACAGCGGTGGATTGTAGCATTGAAAACTGCCATATCAAAGATGCCTCGATCGATATCACCGGCGCGAAATATTCCGTGTATGCCGGTGGTCTTGCCGGCTCCCTGCACGCCTCCGATGGTGCCTCCATCACGGTGACCAATTCGGATTCCACAGCCGATGTTGCCGCTTCTCTTGTCGGCTTTGCCGCTGAAGCCATCTCTACAACAACCTTTAATGTGTATGCCGGTGGTCTTGTCGGCTATGTCGGCGCAACGAAGGAAGGCGCACAGACCGGTGGTACGATCCTCCTGCAAAACGCCTATTCTACCGGTCATGTACAAGCCGTCTCCACTTTAGATAATGGTCGTGCCTCGAAGGATAACCTCAAGGCCGGCGGCTTTATCGGCTATCTTGGCTCTGCACTCGGCTCATCCGTCACCGTGGAAGCCTGCTATAGCTTGGGCACGGTCGCATCCAATGCTATTGCCGAAAACTATTCCGCCAGCTTCTTGGGCTACATGATCGCTAACAACGCTTCTTCTGCCATTGTCCGAAACTGCTATACCGCTTCCGGCGTGTATGCCCAAAGCTCAAAGAACGAAGCCTATCTCTCCGGCTTTACCAGCATTGCCGGCGAACAAAAGGAGTCCACTTTCCGTATAGAGCACTGCTATACGGCGGCACTTGTTATCGATACCGCTGTCTCTAAAAACACCTATGGCGGCAGCATGGCGGCGTATGCGCTGGGAAATACCTCCTTTGTCGATTGCTATGCCCATGAGAGCGCACTTGTAGCCTGCAAAAATCTTATTGATGATTCCGCTGCACCGGTCACAGTGCTATCCGATGAAAAGGCCGCAGACCTCGCTTCCTATGCCGGTTTTTCTGCCGATGTGTGGGAAAACAGCAGTACTTCGTATGTCTATCCAACCTTGAAAAACACAAAACACATCGATATCCCGCTCACCGTCACCTTTATGACGGCCACCGGCGTGTTCGAAACACAAAAGAATAAGCAGTACGGCGACATCGTCACCTTCCCGGAAACGACACCGAGCAGTAAGTATACATTCTCGCATTGGTCGCTTGCACCCGGGGGAGAGGCCGTGGAGAATTTTGCACTGCGCTGCGATACGCGCTTCTATCCGATCTTCTCCGATACGTATCGCTCCTTTACCATCACCTTTGTGGCGGATGGCGAAGCCTTCCAGACCTCTGACCTTGTGTACGGTACGGCGGTTGCCTTCCCAGCCCCTCCGGAAAAAGCGGCAGACCAGATCTATCGCTATGTGTTCTCCCATTGGTCTACTACAGAGAACGGCGCAGACGACTGTAAGGATGCACTTGTTTCCGGGAAAGCTACCTATTACGCCGTCTACGAAAAGGTCGCTATCGGCAGTTGGGATGGCGTGACCGCTCTTGCTTTTGAAGAGGGCGATGGAACGGCGGAAAACCCGTATCAGATCAAAAATGCCTATAACCTCTTCTATCTGTCGCAAAACGTTTCCTCGGAAGCCTATTCGAATGCCCATTATGTCTTAGCACGCGATATTGACCTTGGCAACTTTTCCTGGACACCGATCGGAACAGAAGAGACTCCTTTCTCCGGTGTGTTTGATGGCGCAGGCTATTCCATCACCGGCTTGAAGCTTACGACTGCCCTTGCCGATGTCGGTTTGTTCGGCTATACCGAGGGCGCGACTATCCGGAAACTGGCGCTGTATGATTTTACCATCCAGCTCACAGATAATACACTTCCTGAAATGTACGTCGGCGTGTTGGTCGGACGCTTCTATGTGCATGGTAAAAATGCATCAGCAGAGATCACCGAATGCTCTATCACAGGCGATGTGTCCGTTGAGACACCTATCGCGTATGTCGGCGGTTTTTCCGGAAAAGCCTATGCCGGTCAGGGCGCGTTCGTCTATATCGAGGATAGCTTCTTTGACGGAACGATCGAAGTCACGGCAGAGGATTCTGCCTTTGTCGGAGGTATCACCGGCTATTACAGGGGAACGTCACTCGGCGTTGCCGGCATCGACCGCTGCTATGCAAGTGTGGATATTACTTCGAATGTCACAAAAACCAATTCGACCGGTACATCGATCGGCGCCGCCTATGTCGGCGGCATCGTCGGATATCTCGCGGACGATGAAGCCTATATCGAAGCGGATGAAGCCGGCCTTCTGTTGGCATCCGAGACTGGTACAGCACGCAACTGCTTTACACGCGGTGCCATTACCGTCACAGCTTCCCGGTATACCAATTTCGCCGGTCATATCTATGGACAGTTGAATCAATCGGCTTCTATCTCCAATTGTGCTGCCGATAAGAATATGACCATTAATACCATCGGCAAAATCGCTGAAAATGCCAATATTACGCTGCTTGAGGATGCAGCCAAGCTGTATACGGAGGACTTTCTGAAAACGCTTGGCTTCGACACACAGGCCGTCTGGCGCGTGCGCGAAAACGCGCTGCCGCTTTTGCAGTTTGAGAATATGACGAAGAACGTTTATCGTGTTAAGTCGTTTGAATATAATAAGAATACCGGCGCCTTGACCGCTTCTTTCCTTATCAGCTATCGCGACGTAGCC
>CAZAWG010000095.1:0-6141 GCA_964488785.1 uncultured Oscillospiraceae bacterium
TGATCGTTGTGACCCATGAAATGGGCTTCGCCAAGGAAGTTGCTAATCGGGTGCTGTTTATGGATGAAGGAAAGATACTGGAGCAGGGCAGTCCGGCGGAAATTTTCACATCTCCGAAAAGCCCGCGTTTACAGGATTTTCTTTCTAAGGTTTTATAGTTTTATAGGAGCGTTCTGCCTGGCAGAACCGGGGAGCTGTAGCATTTGTGTTACAGCTCCCGTTTTATTGTATGCGAAGCGGAAAATACGCTTTCATTCACAAAATCCACTTAAAATGTTTTCGATATTTGATAGGCTTTCCGACACAATGCTGATATAATATAAGAAAAATTCACCGCTTTAGCTGTTTAAAGCGATAAAGAGCGAAACGAAGCCGCTCCTTTTTTGAATGGAGGACAATATACCTATGAAAGCCTATAAAACCAACATTCCCGATGGAATGCGTGATGGGGTCTACGAAGAAATACGTGCCGCCAAATTGTTGGGCGAAGCACTTTTATCGTTATATAAAAAGCGCGGCTATGCGGAAGTGGTCACGCCAACGGTGGAATTTTTTGATGTGTTCAACGTCAAAAATCAAGTGATTCCCGAAGAAAATATGTTCAAGCTCACCGATAAAAGCGGACGCCTTGTGGTGCTTCGACCGGATAATACCACGCCGATGGCACGTATCGCTTCTACCCGATTGAAAAATGCGCCGCGTCCCGTCAAGCTCTGCTATGACCAAAAGGTGTTCCGTATGCCGAACGGCTATTCCGGTGTGCGGAGCGAATTTGAGCAGACCGGCGTTGAGATCATCGGCGGCGACCGCTTTAAAAGCGACCTCGAATGTCTGACACTTGCCATCGAATCGCTAAAGCAGTTAAATACCTGCATGGGTGGAGCGCAGACCGGTGCCTTTCGTTTGGAGATCGGACACGCCGGGTTTGCTTCGGCTTTGGTAAACAGCCTCGCTTTGGACGATTCCGAAAAGGAATTGGCACTCGACTATGTAGCGGCCAAAAATGCCCTTGCCATGGATTTTCTGAAGGAACGCCACGAAAACATGGAGACGGTCATACGGCTGCTGCGCAAGATCCCCCGTCTATTCGGCGGCAAAGAGGTGCTTGATAAGGCACGTGAGCTGTGCGAAAACGTGCCGGAGGCAGAGGAAGCGCTTGATTATCTGCTTTGCGTATACACCGCCTTGGAAAAAGCCGGCTTTGCGGATGCAGTTCTGATCGACCTTTCGATCGTGCATGAAATGGAATATTACACGGGGCTTGTTTTCCGCGGTTATATTGAAAACATCGGCGAAGCGGTGCTTGGCGGCGGACGATATGATACGCTTTTGGAAAACTTCGGAACGGCTTCTCCGGCCACCGGCTTTGGCGTCAACATCAGCGCACCGGCCGACCGTTTGGCAAAAGCCGCAAGCACCGAGCAGCGCACCGAATGCTTAGTGTGCTATGAGCCGCAGGATCTTTCTTCGGCTTTAGCCTATATCGAAAAAAGCGACAAGATATGTGAGCTGTCCTGCTTAGACAGCTTTGAAGAGAATCTTGCGTATGCGGCAGACAAAAAGATCGCCTGTGTGGTGCGGATATGCGATGCAAGCACCGTGCAGATCACACAGCTAAACGGATAAGGGAAGGGACAGAAAATGCTACGGATCGCGTTGACCAAGGGGCGTATTGAAGCGGGAGCGGTCGCCATGCTGGAAAAAGCCGGCTACGACTGCACCGAGCTGAAAAATAAAGGAAGAAAGCTGTTTTTTACGGTGGGAGACACCATTGAGGTGGTTTTAGCCAAGGCGGCGGATGTCATCACCTATGTCGAGCATGGCGTATGCGATGCCGGCTTTGTGGGCAAGGACACCATCATGGAGAGCGATGGAGCGTTTTATGAGGTGTTAGATCTGGGCTTTGGAAAATGCCGGTTTGCCTTAGCCGCCAAAAAGGACGATAGCTTTTTCGAGGGCTTTGCACACAAAACGGTTGCTTCCAAGTACCCCAAGGTGGCAAAGAATTATTTCCGTTCGCTCGGCATGGATGTCGAGATCGTCAAGATCGAAGGCTCGGTGGAGCTTGCACCGCTGTTAGGACTGGCTGACGGCATTGTGGATATCGTAGAGACCGGCTCCACCTTAAAGGAGAATGGGCTGGAGATCGTTGCCGAGGTCGCGCCCATCAGCACGCGGCTTATCGTCAACACGGCCGGTATGAAGATGAAAAAGAACGAATTGGATGTCCTGATCGAAGCGTTGGAAAAACAGCTCGGTTAGCGTAGAAGGGAGAAATGAAGATGCTACCTATTTACAACAACGGAACACAGTCCTGCGAGGATTTTTTAAAAAAGCTTGAAACACGCGGTGCCAGCCCTTCGGCAGAGATCATTGAAACGGTCACCTCTATTTTGGAGGATGTACGGAAAAACGGTGACAAGGCGCTTCTTGCCTATACCGAACGCTTTGATAAGGTTACGCTGACTGCCGAAACGCTCGAAATGAGCGGAGAAGCCCTACAGGCGCAAGCCGACAAGGTGCCGGAGGAGTTGAAAGCTACCATTCGCCGGGCGGCCGAAAACATTCGTCGCTATCATGAAAAGCAGCTACGTCAGAGCTTTTTTGATACCTCTGATACCGAAAAGCTCGTCGGAATGCGCATCACGCCCAAAAAACGTGCCGGTGTATATGTGCCGGGCGGCAGTGCGGCGTATCCTTCCAGCGTTCTTATGAATGTCATCCCGGCCAAGGTCGCCGGAGTGAAGGAAATTATTATGACCACGCCGCTTCGCGATGGTGTGATCCCTCCGGCAGTCGCCTTTGCGGCCTTGACAGCCGGTGTTGACCGCGTGTTCTTATGCGGTGGCGCACAGGCGATCGCGGCGTTAGCGTATGGGACCGAAAGCGTTCCGCGTGTGGACGTGATTGCCGGACCCGGAAACATTTATGTTGCCACCGCCAAGAGACTCGTCTATGGTGCGTGCGACATCGATATGATCGCCGGTCCCAGTGAAGTGCTTGCCATTGCCGATGCTTCGGCTGACCCGGCCTTTGCCGCAGCCGACCTTCTCTCTCAGGCTGAGCATGATCCGCTGGCCTCGTCGGTGCTTGTGACCAACGATAAAACGCTTGCCGAACGCGTAAGTGCGGAGTTGGATAAGCAGCTTGCCAAGCTGTCCCGTTCGGAGATCGCCGGACGGTCGATCGACAGCTTTGGCGCGGCGGTGGTCTGCGAAAGCATGGACGACTGCTTTACCCTTGCGGCACGCATTGCCCCGGAGCATTTGGAGCTGTTGACGGAAAACCCTCTTGCCGATTTGTCTAAGGTGCAGAATGCCGGCTCGATCTTTGTGGGAGCATATTCGCCCGAACCGCTCGGCGATTATTTTGCCGGTCCCAACCACGTTCTGCCGACCGGCGGCACAGCACGCTTTGCATCTCCTCTTTCGGTGGATACCTTCATCAAAAAAAGCGGTGTGATCTGCTATACAAGAGAGGGTCTTGCACAGTATAAGGAGGATATCATCCGCTTTGCCGAATCGGAGGGCTTAGGGGCACACGCCGCCTCGATCCGCGTGCGCTTTGCAGAAGATCAATAGAAACCCGACCAATAGATTTAAATAAGGATGGAACGATATGTTTAATCAGGCTCTGTTTGCCAAAAAGCTTTCCGGACTCACCCCCTACACCGTCGATACCGGGCGGTACACCTTGCGCTTAGACGCCAACGAAAGCTGCTTTTCGCTTCCGGATGAGTTAGTCGAGGTGTTTTCCGAAAAGCTGAATACGCTCGATTTTAACCGCTATCCCGACCCCAGCGCCGGAGAATTATGCGCAAGCTTTGCCGCCTATTATGGCATACAGCGCGAAAACGTCTGTGCAGGCAATGGTTCGGATGAGATATTGTCCATCCTCATGAACGGCTTTGTGGACAAGGGGAGCGCGGTCATGACCTTTGCCCCGGATTTTTCCATGTATGCTTTTTATGCGTCTCTTGCCGAATTAAGGGTGGTAGACCTTCCCAAAAGAGCGAACGATCTGCAAATCGATTTTGCCATGGCAGAGGATAGGATCAAAAACGAACAGGTCAAGGTGTGTGTGTTCTCCAATCCCTGCAATCCGACCGGACGTATTGAGAAAAAGAGCGATATCGTTGCTCTTGCCAATGCTTGCCCCGAAACGCTGTTTGTGGTGGATGAGGCGTATATGGATTTTGCCGGAGAAAAACGCATGACCGAGAGCTTTTTGCAGGATGTGACGGCATATCCGAACATCCTCGTTCTCAAAACGCTGTCTAAGGCCCTGGGCGCGGCGGCACTGCGTTTAGGCTTTGTGGTGGCAGACGAAAGCTTTTGTCGGATGTTCAATGCGGTGAAAAGCCCGTATAACGTCAACAGCGTTTCACAGAGCTTTGGGTGCGCTGTCCTGCAAAGACCGGGACTTTTGCGCGAACGTACCGCCTATATCACGCGTGCCGCCGTCTCTTTGCGCACAGCACTTGTCGAGGTGGGTCTTGCCGAAATGCCGCCGTTATATACAAACTTTGTGTATTTCCGCACACCGCGTGGGGCTGAAATATTTGAGTATCTGAAGGAAAACGGCGTGCTTGTGCGGCATTTTGCTTCGCAAAGTGCCCTTCGCATTACGACCGGCTCGCTTTCCCAGAATGAAATGCTCATTTCCCTCTTGACACAGTCCCCCTTTGTGGGTAAAATATAAAGAAGAAACCAATGTAAGGAGTTTTGAACCGTGAGAAGTGCTTCCATCACCCGAAAGACCGCTGAAACTGATATCACCCTTTCGCTTGCCATCCGCGATGACCGCGAACGCGGCTCGTTTTCCGGCACCAGCGGTATCGGCTTTTTTGATCATATGCTGAGCGCCCTTGCTGTGCATGGTGGGCTTGACATCACCTTATCCTGTAAGGGCGATCTGCAGGTGGATTGTCATCATACCATCGAGGATATCGGCATTGTTTTAGGGAAAGCATTAGCGGAGGCCGTGGGAGATGGACGTGGGATCGTTCGTTTTGCGGATATCCATCTGCCGATGGACGAAGCCCTCTGCCGGTGTGCGATCGATGTGGGCGGACGTGCGTTTTTGGTGTTCGATGCCGATTTCAAGGCAGATTCCATCGGTGAGTATGACACCCAGATGACCGAGGAATTTATGCGTGCGCTTGCTTTCAATGCCGGGATCACACTGCACATGAGCGTTCTCTACGGCTCAAACGACCACCATAAGACCGAAGCCTGCTATAAGGCGTTGGCCAAATGTCTGCAAGCGGCACTCCGAACCGTATCGGATGCTATCCCCTCCTCCAAGGGCGTTTTATAACAGGAGCTTTGTATGAAAAAGATAACCATCATCGATTATGGCATGGGAAACCTGCATTCGGTATGCGGCGCGTTGACCCATGAGGGCATTGCCTATGAGGTCACAAGCGAGCTGGCTGCCATCCAACAGGCAGAAGCATTGCTATTACCCGGCGTAGGAGCTTTTCCGGATGCCATGAAAATGTTAAACGAAACCGGACTGGCGGCGGTGATACAGGAAAAGTGTTCCCGTGGCACACCGCTACTCGGCATTTGCCTTGGAATGCAATTGCTCGCCGACAGCAGCGACGAGGTCACCTTTACCGAGGGACTGGGGCTGATCCACGGCGTATGCCAGCGCATAGCCGCGCCGGGCTTGAAAATACCGCATATGGGCTGGAACGACCTGACGTTTGATCAGCCGAATTGTCCGCTTTTACAGGGACTTACCCCCGGAGCGTATATGTATTTTGTCCATTCCTTCCGCTTCAAACCGCAAAATGCCACCGACAGCCTTGTGGCACACACGCTGTATGGCGAAACCATTCCTGCTATCATCACCAACGGTAAAAACGTATTCGGCGCCCAGTTCCATCCCGAAAAGAGTCAGGAAGCCGGGCTTAGACTGTTGAAAAATTTCTATAACTGCCTGTAAAGGTATGCTTGCTTCGATTAAGCCAAAAGAAAGGAACGACCCCATGATCATTCTGCCAGCCATCGATATTTTAGACGGAGCGTGTGTCCGTTTATATAAAGGCGAATACGCTACCGCACGAAAGGTTGCCGCCGACCCGTTTGAAACAATAAAAAGCTTTGAAGCGGCGGGCGCGGAATATATCCATAC